>QIAI01000352.1 GCA_003224995.1 Acidobacteriota bacterium | reverse complement strand
TCGCCGAGATTGCTCCCACGCGTCTGCGAGGGCGGCTCGTTACTCTCTACCAACTCGGTATTGTGCTGGGCATCTTGGGTGCAGTGTTTGCCAACATGCTGATCCAGCGGATGGGCAACGACGCGTGGAACACAGTAACAGGCTGGCGGTGGATGTTCTTTGCTGGCATTGTTCCCGCCATTTTCTTCGCAATGATGATCGTCCCAGCGCTGGAAAGCCCGCGATGGTTGATGAAGACCGGAAAAAGGGACGCGGCGTATGGCATCCTTTTTCGCGTGAACGGGAGCAAGTTGGCGCAGAGGGACCTCAGCGCGATTGAATTTTCTCTGGCGACGGAGGAAGGCCGAATTTCAGAACTTTTCAATAGGTTTCTGCGGCCGCTCCTGCTTGGGATCATGTTAGCCGCTCTTTCGCAGCTTAGCGGAATCACACCCTTGTTCTCATTTCTTCCCGAGGTCTTTCACGCAGCGGGGGCGGCGACCACCGATGCTTTCTTCCAATCGGTCCTGGTAAGCCTGGTGAACCTGGTGTTCACCCTTTTCGCACTCTGGCTGGTGGATCGTGTGGGCCGCAAGACGCTGATCCTTGCCGGGACAGTAGTGCAATGCTTATCGTTCGCATGCGTGGGCTGGTTGTATCACGTTCGTGGGAGCGGACTGGCCGTTCTGCTTTTCGTGATGACGTTTGTTGCCGGGCACGCGTTCGGCAATGGAGTCGCGTGCTGGGTGATCATTTCAGAGATTTATCCGACGAAAGTGCGCGGCCGCGCCATGTCGATCGCCACGACAGCTCTGTGGCTCGTTGGATATTTCGGTAACCAGACCTTTCCCTTGATGCAGAAATATCTGGGCAACGACGGCACTTTCTGGTGGTTCAGTCTTGCCGCGCTGGCGAATTTTCTGTGCGTCTGGCGGCTTGTTCCAGAAACCAGGGGACGATCTCTCGAAGAGATCACCAGATTCTGGACTTCGGATCGAAATGTCGCCGCCCCCGAGTCGGCGGTCGTCCGCCATGGCGGGGTATGACGGCGTCCACTTAAGACATACTCGGATAGGAGATCATGGCGGTGGAAAAGAAACGTGCGCCACTTTCATCGAACGCCCACCGCGAACTCAATCGAGTGAACCGTCGCGACATCCTGAAATATCTACGATACTCAGCATTGACTGTGTGCGAAAGAGAGTTGGAATTTCATCGTCATCCAGGAGAAACAAATGAAAACTGTTCCGATGATCGGCTACCAGGTTGCGAAGCGAATCGTCGAAGTGATCGTTCAAAAAGCACTCGAGCATCAGAAGGCTGCGGTCGTTGCCGTCTCCGACGCACACGGCGAACTGATCGCATTTGCGCGAATGGATGGAGCGCCTCTTTCCTCAATTCGCGTCGCCGCCAACAAGGCATGGACTGCGGCTCGCGAGCGAAAGCCCACCAAAGAGATCGGCGACAAAATACGCCATCCCGAAAAAGGTTTTGACGTTGCCTTCTTTGGAGACAACAAATTTGTTGGATGGGGAGGCGGGATTCCCATCTGGCGAGATGGACAAGTTGTCGGCGCAATTGGGGTAAGCGGGCTCTCCTCCGACGAAGATATCGCCCTGGCGACACTCGGGCTGGAACTCATCGCAAACGCGAACTTTTCTTAGTTGTTTATAAGGAGGGCAGGGTATGAAAGGAAGTGCTGCGCACTTGATTGCCCGGACCTCCGTCGCTCGTTCGTAGTGACTGATTTGGAAGTCGGCGGACAGCGCGTGTCACGAAATCTGGTGTTCTTCAATGCCATGCATAACCTGGAACTTCCGTCGGCTCCAAAGATTGAGAGCACTCTGAACAAGGTGGTTCGGAAGCTGCACTCTTTCTTGCGTGTTCAGACTTTGGCAAGGAGTGTACAGATCTCCTACGGCGATTCGAATATCCAGATGTCGGATAATTTTTCGACCTGTTGCCGGGAGAGACTTTCGATGTCGCGGTCCGAAGTGCAAGCACGCTAGATAGCTGAAGGCCGCGATGAAGATTACTTCGTTGATGGATGCCTTTCAGACAACAGTACATTAGAGCTGGAAGGTTTCGATCATGGTTTGCGCATTTCGCAGCATAGAATGTTCAGCGGCTGCGAATAGCCGCGTCTCGCTGGGCAAAAATAGCGAACCGATTTTCCGGCTGGCCCTCAGTCTCGGTCTGGATCGTGAATAGTCCGCCGGCTAAACGGTCGCCGGGCGGTGCCTCGATCGAGGCAGTCGTCACATAAAGTGTCTTGCGGTCTGGGCCACCGAAAGTGCAGGTTGTTATGTTCTGTACCGGCATCTCAACAATGCGATCAATGTGCCCGTCGGGCGCTACCCGGACGATACATCCACCATAGAAACGACAATTCCAAAGATATCCTTCCGCATCGACACAAGAACCATCAGGAAATCCCTTGGAGAAGCCTTGCAGAAACGGCCTGCGATTAGCGATGGCCCCGCTGGCAGGGTCGTAATCGTAAACCCAGACGGTGTTCTCCACTGTGTCACCGAAGTAGAAGTGTCGGTCATCCGGGCTCCAGGCAAGCGTGTTGGCGATGCCAAGGTCGCAACACCACTCGGTGACGGTATTGTCGGGATCCAGGCGATAGAGCACGCCGTCACGGCCCTCCACGGTCCCGGCGGAGCCGTCATGTTTCACGTTGTTGCGCATCGAGCCGATCCAGAGTGATCCACGCTTATCAGTTCGCGCATCGTTGAAGCGAACCCTCGGCCACTGTTCGAGCCGGTAAAGGGGCTGACTGCGATGATCCGAATGAGGCTCCCACAAAATTATCTGAGAGCCGAGGACGGCAGCCAGTGTGTCGTCCCGGTCCGTCAATGTCAGAGCTGTGACCGGTTCATCAAAGAACCAGGTGCGGACGCATCGGTCGGCGGGCGTATAGCAATGAATCAGAAAGCGGTTAATGTCGGTCCAGTAGGCAGCGGAGTGCGCCGCGTGCCACACAACTCCTTCGCCACAAACATCCCCGGTCGGCGCCACGCAAATTGGCTCGGAAGTCATTGGACACCGATGCCGGCAAGCAGGCCTCCGTCGATAAGGTAGTCTCCACCCGTACAGAATCCGGCTCTGTCGGAAGCCAGGAACGCTGCGAGTTCAGCGACCTCTTCCGGTGTACCGTTTCGGCGCAGTGGATGAGCCTCGGCAAAGCGTTCGAGTACTTGCTCGAGGGGCAGACCTTGACCGAAGTGCGCTGCGATTGAACCGGGACTGATCGAGTTGACCCGAATCTTGTCAGAAGAATGGTCGAGCGCCAAGGCTCGAGTCAGACTGTGAACCGCCCCCTTAGATGTGGCATAGGCCGCCACTCCTCGCTGGCACGCGTACCCCTGCACGGAAGCGATGTTGATGATCGACCCACCACCGCGCTTCTTCATTTCCGGAATACCCGACTTGGCTAGCAGATAGATGCTTGCGACATTAACCAGCATGCATTGATTCCAGGTGTCGAAGTCTGTTTCAAGCACAGTTCCGAAGGGATGAATGCCAGCCGCATTCACAATGATGTCGAGTCCGCCAAATGCGCTCACGGCCTTCTGAACCACTGAGCGCACGTCATCGAGTTTGCTGATGTCGCACCGCTCTACCCGCAAAGTCAGTCCACGAGCGGCCGCCTCCTTTGCCAACTCCTCATTGCCAGCCTGCTCAATGCCGCATGCCATGACTGACGCACGGTCTTCAGCGAATCGCTTCGCCACAGCTCGGCCAATTCCCGTGGTGCCCGTGACCAGGGCAACTTTTCCAGAAAAATCCTTCATGCGACTTTGGTCCCCTCATTGGGCATAGTGATGTGCCCCCGTTCACTGTTCCAAACTCCATGTAAGCTCTCGGTTGATTTTCAGCGGGGATGAGGTCCGGAGCAGGGGACGGCGCTTGAGTCCTCTGCTCTGGCATCCCCGTAATAGCTTTCCTCATGCCCGCATCTCCACTGTCGTCCGTGCAAACTCTGCCGGCGGCAAGTAGTTCAACGAACTGTGTGGGCGTTGTTCGTTGTAATCCTGCCGCCAAATTTCGATCTTTCGCCGTGCATCACTGAGACTAGTGAACCAGTTCGCGTTCAGACATTCGTCACGCAGTCGGCCGTTGAAGCTTTCGATGTAGGCATTCTGCGCGGGCTTGCCTGGCTGAATGAAATCCAGTCGCACACCACGTTGTTCGCTCCAGGCCGCCAGTGCCCGTCCGCGAAATTCCGGCCCGTTGTCCACAACGATCGCTTCCGGCAGTCCGCGCTCGCTCGCCATCCGATCCAGCACTCGACGCACACGCAGTCCGCCCAGCGAGGTATCGACCTCGATCGCCGGACATTCTCGCGTGTAATCGTCCACAATGGTCAACATCCGAATCACCTTCCCGCTGCTCACGCAATCACTCACGAAATCCATCGACCAGCGTTCGTTGGGCTGGCTCGCCGCAGGCTTTACTACCGCGCCATTCCAGCGGATCCGACGCCGCTGTCGAATCCTCATCGCTAGTCCTTCTTCGCGGTACAGCCGGTACACGCGCTTGTGATTGGCCGCTACTCCTTCTCGCACCAGCAGCGCCGTCAGCCGACGATACCCGAACCGCATGCGCTTCGCGGCCAGTTCTTTCAACCGTGTTCGCAATGCGATGTCTCGTTCCGCTCTGCGCGTTCGATACCGACACGTCGATCGTCCCAAACCCAGCAGCCTGCAGGCGTGCCGCTCGCTCATGCGGTACTCCCCCTCGACATAGCTCACGGCTGCCCGAAGTCCCGCAGGCACTACCAGTTTTTTGAGAGCACATCCTTCAGCGCCCGGTTATCCAGCGTCAGATCCGCCACCACATGCTTCAGCTTGCGGTTCTCGTCCTCCAGTTGCTTCAGCTTCTTGGCTTCACTGCTGTCCATCCCACCGTATTTCGCCTTCCAGCGGTAGTAAGTCTGCTCCGTGATCCCGTGCTGTCGGCACAACTCGGCCGTTGTCAATCCTGCCTCGCCTTGCTTCAGGATCGCGATGATCTGCTCTTCGCTGTGTCGCGTGCCTTTCATTGCGGTTCTCCTCTCCTCGGTTTGGGGAGAACTCACATTCTAGATGGTCCAGTTTTCGGGGGTTGGGTCAATAGGAAAGAAAGCTGGAGGAAGGTTAACTCCGTCGTAAACATTGAGGACCCTCTTATACCATAGCGGTTCATGCGTGCGTTCGATAGTGCAGTCCACTTCGTACAACCTCGCAATAGGAGAAGCCACGATTGCAAGCCGTCGAGAATGCTGCCTTCGTCGGCAGTGTGCTGATTTACCTGCAGGATACGTCGCTGGACATGGCACATTTCTATCGCGCCGATGCGGCCTAGATGGGTCTATTTGATGTGCGAGGCGGCTATTTCAAGCCCGCCTATGCCTTTCTCGCCGCGGGGAAAATGTCGCTACGCCGCAGAGACTCGAACTGAGCGGGGCGGACACAATCGGGCTAGCCGCGCTGGCCGGCCGATCACACGATGTGAAGAGAGTGCAGATTCTGATCAGCAACTACGAGATTCCGGCCAACTATCACTCGCGTGACATGCAACCGCCGGCCGGCGCGCTGCCGAAGAACACTCCCCTCACCGATTTTCTCAAAGTGAAATCCATTCCCGCCCGCACCAATATTCATTACAAAAATAATGGAGGATCCATCTTAAGGTGGAAGGCCTGCCATGGGGCAAAACTGCATTTACCGTGCAGCGCTACCGATTGACGAAACCAAGAGGCATTCGCCATGCGGAAGTCCACAGCAAGTGGTGGCAACTTCGAACTCACGGATGCGCTTTCGCCACCAGCGCTTGAGCTGATTGTTCTGACACGACAATGATTCATTGCACGCGCAACGATTAGCGCGTTATGGGTCTGCGATCCGGACGCGCCTTGCGTCAATTATCCAGAATAACGGAAAAGAAGCATACAACCACGCTCCCTTAGGACGACTGCTCCTGCGTTTGCGCTTCTCGACTGCGCCTTCGAAATAACAACGCTGGCGGCTTCCTTGGTGCTCACAAGGCACTCTCGTGGTACTGACAGCGTTCCCATCTAGGCGCTGATTGTCACTCGGTGGTTGATACGGACGCACTGTCACTTCTATCAGTTGGGTTCTGGCCTACATCAAAGGTAGGCTGGCGCACAAGTCCCTGCCAAAGTGCGGTTGGCGAACCAATAAAAGGAATTACCTTATGAGCTCCTTCAGTTTAGATCAGCACGAACTCACACTTCCACAAATCCATCGCAACCTCCCGCCCAGTGTTCTGTACGATCACGCGATCCGTTATGACTGCCATTTCGACAAAGCTGACGATCGGCAGAATCGTGCGCTATCACCTAATCGTGTGGTGAGGCCGGCTATTTCCGCTCGCTAGCGTAAGCGGCAGATTTGGCCGATCTACCACTAAAGTGA
>QIAI01000351.1 GCA_003224995.1 Acidobacteriota bacterium | reverse complement strand
CGCAACGTGCTGGTAGAAATCTGCCTGACTAGCAACGCCATGATCTTGGGCGTCGAAGGCGCCAGTCATCCTCTGCCGGCCTACTTGAAGTCGGGAGTGCCGATCGCGCTGGCGACCGACGATCAGGGTGTGTCGCGGTCCGATATGACCCACGAATATCTGCGCGCGGTCGAGACCTATGGCTTTTCCTATCCCGAACTCAAGCGCATGGCACGGCAAAGTCTCGAACACAGCTTCCTGCCGGGCGAGGGCCTGTTCCGCGAAGGTTTTCAAATTGTCGTGAAGTGTGCCGGAGACCGCGGAATCCGTGCAAAAGTCTCCCCCACGTGCCAAAAGTTCCTCGACACCAGCGAGAAAGCACGACAGCAGTGGGAATTGGAAAAGCAGTTTGCCAGTTTCGAGAAAAAATACTGAAAGCTGATAGCTGATGGCTCATATCCGTTCGCTCGCGGCTCGAAGCTCGCAGCTCAAAGCTAATAGGACGTTTTCATGACCACCGACGATCTCTTCTTACGCGCCGACTCTGCCGCTCAATTCCTGCTCTCGCGAACCATGCTGCGTCCCAAAATCGGACTCATCCTCGGCTCCGGCCTTGGCGCCTTCGCCGACTCGCTCTCCGATTTCGCACGCGTGCCCTACTCGCAAATTCCGACGTTCCCGCAGTCGACCGCTATCGGACACGCCGGCCAGATGGTCATCGGCAATGCCGGATCAGTCCCGGTGGCCGCCATGCAGGGCCGAGTGCATCTCTACGAAGGGTATTCCGCCCAGGAGGTCGCCTTTCCGATTCGTGTTTTTGGTCGCATGGGAATCCGTGCGGTCATCCTGACCAACGCGGCTGGCGGCATCAATTTGAAATATCAACAGGGCGCACTCGTCCTCATTAAAGACCACATCAACCTGCAAGGACACAATCCCCTCGTAGGCCCGAATGAAGATCGTTTCGGCGTGCGCTTTCCGGACATGAGCTACGCGTATTCCAAACGCTTCGGCCAAGCCGCGCAGGAAGAAGCCGGCAAGCTGGGCTGGAAGTTGGACGACGGCGTTTACGCCGCGTTGTTGGGTCCAAGCTACGAGAGCCCGGCAGAGATTCGCTACCTGCGTACCATCGGCGCCGACTTGGTCGGCATGTCTACCGTTGCCGAGGTGATCGCCGCCCGCCAGATGGGCATCGAGGTTCTGGCAATCTCCTGCGTCACCAACATGGCCGCCGGAATCTTAGACCAACCACTTTCGCACCAGGAAGTGATGGCGACCGGCGAGAGAGTACGCGGCCAGTTCGAATCCCTCATAAGAGCCGTACTCCCAAGAATTGCAACTGAACTAGGCCCGAACCCCGCACTGCCAAAACTCTGACTCGTAGCTCAGCCGAGGGCCGCCCTGATTATTGATGAAACACCAAGTGCGGCTTAACCTTCTCCGATTACGGGTGTTCGTTTTTCCTTGGAATCGTAAACTTCGCCGGCGGCCTGATTCCGTAAACCGCCGCAAAGCTGCCCTGGTTGACCGCGAGCCCAAAACGTCCGCGCGAATCGATATAGATCAATGGGCTCTTGAGTGGGACATCGCTGAAAGTCTTCACGAACGGCAAATCGATCGTCTTCTCGCCAATCGTCATGGGGACCGTCTGCCCCCTCTGGTAGCCTAGTTTCAGGAACTCTTCCGCGTCCACGTTCGTGACCAGGTTTCCGAACGGCCCATCCGTCGCGATCACATCTCCGTGCAGTCCCTGCGCATCCGTCCGCGGCGCTTGCAGATCGAGTCGCACCAGCGACTTCAAATCAAGCGCCGGACCCGCCTGCGTCCAGTCATCCCCGCGGGCCAGGTGAGCGCCCGCCGGCGAAAAAATATCCCGCCCATGAAAGGTCGAGGAAAGCGCTTTTCCGATCATCCACGCCGGATTCGTGATTTCCCGCGCCGCCGCAAGCCCGTCGCGGTCCGCGACCAGCGTAATCAGGCCATTGTCCGGCAAAACAAAATGTAAAAACCGTCCCGGCCGGGTAGTACGGGGTCGCACCAAACAAATAACGCGCACCGTCGAGAATGGAAAAAGGCGTGACCTGGTGTGTCAGGTCAACAATCCGAACTTCAGGCAGGATGGAATACATCACGCCCTTGCAGATCGGCACCGAGTCATCCACCGTACCGAAGTCCGTCATAAAAACAATCGTCGGAGGATACTTCTGCGCTGCTTGCGCAAATCCCAACTCGCTCAAGCCCAGAGCAACCAACAGGGCCCCAAGCGCCAACATTTTTCTTCTGCCTTGGAGCATTTTCACTAGCATCATGAGCGCGGCATTTCTCCTGAACTGTCCGTCTGTAGCGTTGCGAAGCCTTACAGCATCGCATACGTGCCAGGAAAATCCTAACGTCCCTTCCCGCACTGCGCCCAATGGCTTTGTACAGCTATAATCACCCACAACCCGCTGTCATAGGAACTTCGTGGTTTCAAATGAGGAGGCCTCATGGCCGGTGCCATCCCCGAAAAGTACGCTGATCTGTTTCAGAAACGCGCCTTCGCCAATCTCGCAACATTAATGCCGGACGGTCGTCCGCAGGTCACGCCCGTCTGGGTCGATTACGATGGCGAGCACGTTATTTTCAACTCCGCCAAGGGCCGCCAGAAAGATCGCAACGTGCGCCGCGATCCGCGTGTGTCGCTGGCCATCAGCGATCCCGAGAATCCCTATCGCTATCTCGAGATTCGCGGTCGCGTGGCTGAGATCAGCGAGCAGGGCGCCGACGAACATATCGACAAGATGGCGAAGAAGTATCTCGGCGTCGAAAAGTATCCCTATGGCCAGCCCGGCGAAGTGCGTGTGCTTTATAAGGTAAAGCCCGAGCACACCACCACCATGGGTTAGTTCCCTGGAGAAAGCTATCCGCTCCTACAATCTGTGCCTGTTGGGCTTCGGAAATGTAAACCGGGCCCTGGTGCACCTCCTCGTCCAAAAGACAGAGGACCTCGAAGCGCGTGGCATTGCATGGCGAATCACCGGCCTCGCTTCCCGGCGCTTGGGCTGGATTGCGGACGCGAGCGGTCTCGATCTGACCTTGCTGACACGCGACCAAACAATTTCCAACGCGGACTTTCCCTCCGCTGCCAGCCGAAGCAGCAATGTCGGGGAATGGCTGCACACCGCCCGTGCGGATGTGCTGTTTGAGGCTACCTCGCTGAACGTCGAAGACGGGCAGCCTGCGGTCGACCATCTCCGGGCCGCCCTCGAGCACGGTGCCCATGCCATCACCGCGAATAAAGGACCGGTCGTCCACGCTTACCATGAGCTGCGGCAACTGGCGGCAGCACGTAGCCGGCGCTTCCTGTTCGAATCGGCGGTCATGGATGGCATTCCCATCTTCTCCATGTTTCAGGAAAACTTGCCCGCAATTCATCTGAAAGGCTTCCGCGGAGTTCTCAATTCGACCACCAACGTGATTCTCGGCTGCATGGAAGAAGGCATGCCCTTCGATGCGGCCGTGCGAAGAGCCCAGGAAATCGGTGTCGCCGAAACCGATCCTCGCCATGACGTCGAGGGCTGGGACGCCGCTGTGAAGGTGGCCGCGCTCGTCATCGTGCTGATGGGCGAAAATATCCGTCTTGCCGATGTTCGGCGCGAAGGTATCGGCAAATTGAGCGGCGAGCAGGTCCGTGCTGCCCACGCTGCAGGCACTCCCTATAAACTGGTCTGCAGCGCGCAGCGGACTGCCGCCGGTGTGCTGGCACGGGTCGCGCCGGAAAGACTCCCGCAAAACGATCCGCTGGCTTGGGTCGCGGGAACATCGTCAATCGTGTATTTTGAAACCGACATCTTTCCCGGGCTCTGCATCACCGAAGACAACCCAGGAGTGTACGCCACCGCGTACGGCATGCTGGCAGACTTCATTCGAGCGGTCAGCGACTAGCTCGGCAAAGCGATCAGGACGGAGCCGGAGATCCGGCGACATTTATTAGCCCAGCGCGTGAGCGCTGGGGGGCTGCAACAAAGATGACTCAGCTCCGGAGGAGCGACAGCCTCGAACTAATTTGGCGATAACGTTACCGTGCAATCGGTTTTGCTCAATACTCGAAGCGTAGCGCACCCTCAACTCACAACCTCTGCAAACAGGCATCCATGCCCACCACTCAAGACGAACTCACCACCGCTTTCGACCTTCACGCCATCCGCTCCCAATTTCCATCCTTCGCCGAAAAGGTGAATGGCTTCTCCGCCGCCTACCTCGACGGTCCGGGGGGAACGCAAGTTCCGCAGCGCGTGATCGACGCCATCGCCAGTTACCTGAAGCACGCCAACGCGAACACCTGCGGCGCCTATCTCACCAGCCGGCGCACCAACCAGACCATCGCCGAAGCCCGCAAAGCCATGGCCGATTTCTTCGGCTGCGACGCGGACGAGGTGGTCTTCGGTTTCAACATGACCTCGCTCACCTTTGCCATGAGCCGCGCCATCGGACGGGAGCTTGCTCCCGGCGACGAAATTGTGCTGACCTTGCTCGATCACGATGCCAACTTCGCTCCCTGGCAGGCTTTGGAGGAGAAGGGTGTCGT
The DNA here is from genome assembly GCA_003224995.1 of Acidobacteriota bacterium. GTDB lineage: Bacteria > Acidobacteriota > Terriglobia > Terriglobales > Acidobacteriaceae > Gp1-AA133. The sequence continues at coordinate 2,072 of QIAI01000351.1, read as the reverse complement.
TATCCAGAAGGTCGCGTTCCGCGAATCCGATTGCACCCTCGATATGGACGACCTTGCGCGCAAGATAAACTCCCGCACTAAACTGGTGGCAGTTGGTTACGCATCCAACGCGGTGGGAACCATCAACCCGGTCAAAGAGATCGTGCGCATGGCGCACGCAGCAGGCGCTTTGGCCTACATTGATGCCGTGCACTACGCGCCGCATGGACCCATCGACGTGCGCGCGCTGGATTGCGATTTCCTGGTCTGCTCCAGCTATAAATTTTTCGGCCCACACATGGGCGTGCTGTACGGCAAGCGTGAACACCTGACGCGGCTCACTCCGTACAAAGTGCGCGCCAATACCAACGAAAGTCCCAATCGCTGGGAATGGGGAACGCTGAATCACGAGTGCATTGCCGGGATCACCGCCTGCGTCGACTACCTTGCCGATCTCGGGCGCCAGGTAAAATCCTCGGTCGCCTCACGCCGGGCAGCCATTCTGGCTGCCTACGAAGAAATCGTGAAGTACGAGCGCGGTCTCTGCGAGAGATTGCTTAATGGGGTACGCACCATGCCTCAAGTCAAGGTGTATGGGATCACCGACCGGGCTCGATTTGCGGAGCGTTGTCCTACTATCGCCCTGCGTGCTCAGGGCCACACTCCTCTGGAATTGGCCACCAAACTCGGCGACCGCGGCTTGTTCACCTGGGACGGAAACTACTACGCTCTGAACCTGACCGAGCAGCTCGACGTCGAAAAAGACGGCGGCTTCCTGCGCATCGGCTTATTTCATTACAACACGGTGGAGGAAGTCGACCGCCTGCTGGCCGCACTGCGAGAGATCCTGGCTTAATTACGACAAGCCAAAAGCCCCGTAGGGGCGACAGCATCGTACCCTACCCCCGCCGAAACTCCACCACCTCACCCGCTTTTGCCATCACCACCACGCTCGTCATTCCCACAAACAACCCATGCTCCACCAGGCCTGGCATCTCGCTGAGTGTGCACGCCAACGCCGCTGGATCCGAAATCTGGCCGAAGTGACAATCGAGAATGTGATGGTTCTCGTCCGTGATGTACGGCTTGCCGGAACTATCCAGGCGGCGCACGACCTTCGCGCCCAGCTCAGAAATTCTCTTGGCCAGCAGCGGCTCGGCGAAGCCAATCACTTCCACCGGCACCGGGAACCTGCCCAGCACCGGAACCTGCTTCGAGGAATCCGTAACAATCACCACCTGCTTCGTCGCAAACGCCACAATTTTTTCTCGCAGCATTGCCCCGCCGCCGCCCTTGATGAGATTCAACCCCGGATCGAACTCGTCGGCGCCGTCGATCGTGACATCAATCTCCTGCGCTTCTTCAAACGTAATCAGCGGGATTCCCAACTGCATCGCCAGGTCACGAGACGCAACCGAAGTCGGGATCCCGCGAATCTTCAACCCGGCGCGCACCCGTTCCCCCAACAGCCGGATGGCAATCGTCGCCGTGGAGCCCGTCCCCAGGCCGACGATCTGCCCATCCCGCACGTATTTCAGGCTGGCGCGCGCCGCTTGCTCTTTTTCCGCGTCATTGGCCATGTTTCAGCGAAGCCTCATTTTCGATGGAGATATAGATGGAGATATAGAGGAGGATAGGGCGCAGACCGAGTGCCCGGCGCCTCAGGTTCGCGTGCGCCTTTTGCACGCTAACCTGGGCCCTCTGCGTTCTCTGCGGCTCTTCTCCGCGCCCTCTGCGTTTTAAGATAAGGTCAGATCTCCGCTCTCCACATTTGTCAGCGATCGCGAGCTCACGGACAATTGCAGGCCATCAGCATCTTGCCCAGCAATTCCTTCAGAATTTTTCCCGCAACCGTAGCGGTGAGATCGGAGACATCGCGGCTCGGATTGTACTCGACCAGGTCCGCACCCACGATGGTCGCCGTAATGGAATGCAGGTGCTCCAGCACCTCGCGTACCGACATCCCTCCGGGCTCGCGGTGCGAAACGCCCGGCGCGAACGCGGGATCCAGCACATCCATATCGAACGAAACGTAAACCGGGCACCAGGTTTTCACTTCATCGAGCGCGCGCTTGCGTCCAATTTCGAAGACT
>QIAI01000350.1 GCA_003224995.1 Acidobacteriota bacterium | reverse complement strand
ATTGCGCTCCCCTTCCTGATCAACGTAAACAGTTTTCGTCCGAGGATTGAGTCAGAGTTGAGCAGTGCATTAGGACGGCGGGTCACTGTCGGCAATCTGAGTTTGTCAATCCTTTTGGGCAGAGTCGGTGTGGACAACATCGCCATCGCTGACGATCCCGCCTTCAGCACCGCACCATTCATCACGGCAGACCGCCTGAAAGTGGGTGTCGAACTGATGCCGCTGATCTTCTCTAAGCAGCTCAAGGTGACCGACATCACGCTGGAGCAGCCCCAGATCACACTGCTGAAGACGACCACCGGAAAATGGAACTTCTCAAGCATCGCCGAAGCGGGCGCGAAGAAGTCGGCGGAGCCGTCCAGTTCTGGCGGATCGTCGCCGACGAACCTGGCGGTGGCGAAGCTGGATATAAGAAATGGAAAGTTGACAATCGGAAGAGCGAACTCTTCCGCCAAACGAGTGGTCTATGACAAGGTGAATATTTCTGTTAAGAATTTTTCAAACACGTCGGAGTTCCCGTTCAAACTTACGGCGGACCTGCCCGGAGGCGGGGACGCGAACATCTCAGGGAAAGCCGGTCCGATCAACGCCGAGGACGCTGCCAAGACCCCGTTTGAAACCGCGGTGAAAGTGAACAATATGAGCATTGGGGCGATCGGGGTCATCGATCCAGCGACTGGCATTGCGGGGTTGGCGAATTTTGACGGGACCTTGAAGTCCAATGGCAGCCAAGCCAAGGCAATTGGCACATTTACTGGCAACAAGTTGAAATTCTCGCCTAAGGGTACGCCTGCGCCCAAAACCGTGGTCGTCAAGCACACGGTAAAGGTCGACCTCGACAAGCAATCCGGGACCATCACCCAAGGGGACGTCGCGATCGGGAGTGCGCAGGCCCAGCTGACGGGATCGTTTAAGACCCAGGGTGAAACGCAGGTGGTCAACATGAAGCTGAATGCATCAAAGATGCCGGTAGATGAACTCGTTGCGATGTTGCCCGCAATGGGCGTAGTGCTTCCGTCGGGGTCGCAGCTCAAGGGAGGCACCCTGTCGGCGGACCTGGGCGTTGCGGGGCCACTCGACAAACTCGTGATTACAGGACCGGTTCGTCTTGCCGACACCAAGTTAACAGGGTTCGACCTGGGATCGAAGATGGGGGCGTTATCGGTGTTTGCCGGAAAGGCGGTCTCGAATCCAGATACCTCGGTTCAAAACGTCAGCCTCGACGCTCGTGTTGCGCCCGAGGGCACTCAGGCGAACGACATCAACGTGACAGTTCCGGCAATCGGTGTGATTACGGGTGCGGGAACGATCAGCCCGGCAGGTGCACTTAACTTCAAAATGGTAGCCAATCTTCACGGAGGTGTGGTTGGCGGACTGTCGCAGGTGGCAGCCACTGGCAGCGGCAAGGCTGGCATCCCGTTCGCGATCGGGGGAACAACATCGAACCCCCAGTTCACTCCGGACATGACAGGTATGGTGGGAGGCTTGGCTAGCGGCGCGCTACAGGGAGCTGTGTCGGGGAAGGTTCCTGGCGTCAAGAACGTTCCCACAGACGCGCTGGGTGGGCTTCTCGGGAAGAAGAAAAAACAGTAGTGCGTCGTTCCCGGGAGCTAACTGTAATTTCGCGTACTCGGCCTTTGCTTGGTGTCGACGTGCAAGCAAGTCCCTGTTGTTTGGCGTCGGCGACTTGTCTACTAAAGGACAGATCTGGGTGCTTCCTTCAGTGGGAGATCTCAAGTCGGTGGCTTGGACGCAGAATACGTTCTCGGCAAGCTGTGCCAAATTTTCGCGGGCGGTCACGTGGACGACCTAACGTCTTCCAATTTCGGCTAACTGTCGAAACATCGCCTCTCTGACAATGTCGGCGGTGTCAAGCACTTTTCGACCGCACTTCGGCATGCACTCTAAGAAGAGCGCCATTTCGCTCTCGTGTCTTCGGCGATCAGCTCCGGGCTTCTTTTTCTTCCACCACTTTGAATTTCAAGTAGCCGCTGCATCAACTCGGCGAAGTCTTCCATGAGAAGTAGTGAACAAGAGTTGCGCCGCGGGGGAAACTGAGAAGAGTGCTAAGGGGAACTGTGAAGAGTGCTAGTCGGTACTTTTGGGTAGTTTCACAGCGGGCGAGATTGTATTACGAGCCGCAGCAACGGCCAATTCTCAACTGGTGTGATCGCCTGGTTTCAATAGTTAGCTTTTTTTTGGGCCTCCACCTGTAAGAACCCGCAGTTCTACCGACCGCAGCAGCCCGGTAGTATGACTGTTCATCCGAACGAGCCGATGAAGCCCAAGGTCATGAGGAGTACCCAGTTCGACGACCATTTCCCGTTCCACGAAGAGCCCGAGGAGCACCGCGGGCGAAATGAACCGGACACCCTCTGTGAAACGATAAAACGCCTAGGCTTTGCTCAAAACAATCAGGTGAAGCTCTACGGAAAAGTATTTGACTTGCTGTCCGACCCGGTCATCGTCGGCGAAACTTTTGTGTTTGTGGACGCCCTGGAACAGACATCAGGCAAAGTCATGCGCGTCCGCATTCCACCCGCCATCGTGCAGATGGCAAGAATAAAACGTCGCGCAGCCTAAGCAAACATGCCTACCATTCTCTGCATAGACAATGATGCGAACTTTCTCGAACTTCAAAAAAGCACCCTAGAGGCGAACGGATACACAGTTCTTATAGCCTCTGACGGCCCAGCCGGGAGTACCCTCGCTTCCAAGAGCCCTATTGATGTAGTTGTGCTCGCTTTCAACATGCAGCGAATGGATGGCGGCCAAGTGGCAGAAGTGCTTTTAAAGCATCAACCGAACCTGTCGATCGTGGTTTGTACCGACTTCTTCGATGCGGTGCCGGGGTGGCTAAGGTGGTTCGCTGCTGCGTGTGTGGAAAAGCGTCATGGCCCCGATGTGTTGCTTTTTGCGATTCGACAAGCGATCGCACACAAGAAGGTACCTGCTCAGGCTGTTGCCGCATAACGTCTCGTTGCCGGTCTGTCTTGCAGCCCTACGCTCGACGTTGCTAGACCTCAATTGGTGAAAAATCGCGATTTCACTCAACCCCCCCTGTTTCGGGGGCTTAGGCGGATCAATGAGTTCTATAAAAAGGGATGTCAAGAAAAAACTTCTCCCTCGACCGGAGGCGAGATGTTGTCTCGAGATCCAGCCCACGGTAATTAGGCTTCCCTGGAGAAGTTTGACTTGTGCACATTCTGATCAGTCTCCTCTGGTAAGCTAGCGGCGCCGTCGAGTTTGCGAGAGCGACTAGCGAATGGCGACTCAAGGTCAACCATGGTTCTATCCGAGGCTCGTGGCCTATAGCTATTTCTGGTTATCCGAGGGGGCATAACGTGAAATGAGTGACTCGGTGCCTAAGGCACGCGGGGCCG
>QIAI01000349.1 GCA_003224995.1 Acidobacteriota bacterium | reverse complement strand
TTTTGAAAGGGCTCCCCGCGTCGGTGGGAGTGCAGGTTCCGGCTACGACCCCGGCGAGGGATCCGAGGAATTTTGGAGCGGCGTTCGCGGGAGTGAACCCGTTAGTGGGCCAAGGCTCATTCCAGAGCTCGATTGGACAAGCCGTCTACGACGGGGTGCACATCGCCTTGCGACAGAGCGTGGGGCACCAATTCTTCATCTTTCATGGCGGTGATTTGTACTTGTCGTATACATTTTCAAAGTTTCTTTCTACGGGCGGAGACGATCCATCACAAAGTTCGACGGCTTACGATTTCCGTAACCCGGAGCGCTACAAGGGGCCATCGCCGCTGGACCGGCGACACCAGTTTTCCGCAGGTTGGACTCTGCAATCGGTCTACGGTCCGAAGCTTTCCTTCATCGGGCGGTACGCCAGCCCGGCGCCGACGGTGGCTTCGTTGTTGGTGGATACGGGGAATCCGCAGGCCACGCCGGGCGAAATTTACCGCACGGATTTTGTGGGGGACGGCACCCCGGGGAATTTGTTTCCCTTTGCAAAAGTGGGAACATTCAAGGCGCTTTCCGCCAGCGACCTGGCGAGCGCGATCAAGACTTACAACAGTACGCAGGCAGAGTCGTTGACGCCAGCAGGACAAGCGTTAGTCTCGGCGAGCCTGTTTACGCGTACGCAGCTCACCACGCTGCGGGCGGCAACACCCTTTATCATCGTGCCTCCGGCGGGACAGTTCAGCAATCCGGGATTTAAGTCTCTGGATGCGGCGATCAGCTGGCCGCTGAAAATTGGAGAGCGGTTGAACATCGAGCCTAGCGCGCGAGTTTACAACGTGCTTAACTTTGCGAACTTCCAGGCGGCGTCGGGGCAACTGGCGTCGTATTACCCAGGACCGGGGCAGCCAGTGACCGCGGGTGCGGGGTCGGCCAACGGTACGCCGTCGGGAGCCGCGCGGGATGTATTGCGCATTGCACCGGGGTCGGGAGTGTACAACTATGGCTCGCCTCGGCAGATTGAACTTGGGGTGAGGATTACGTTTTGAAATTTCCGGAATAAGTGAGGGCGCCCCTTTGACAGGCTCAGGGCAGGCTCTTGCGACAGCCAGCAGGATGCCGGCGCTACGGGCCGTCGATGTCGCCCCTGACGGGGCTTCGCTTTTTCCTGGCTTTCCCCAGCGCTGCGCGCTGGGCTAATGAATTTCGCCGCTGCGCGGCTGGGATTGAACTCGCACTCCATGGGTCGGGGCCTCCGAATTCAAATCGGCAGCTAGGAAGTCCACCCGGAGAAGATGGGTAACAGAACGTACCGGCTACATGGGTAACAGTTTCGGCATTCACGGTTGAGCCGCCGTGTAGAATGTCGAGATGCCTTTCAATGCCAGTACTCCGGGCGCAGCCCGGCGCGGCGGGAAGACTCCTCCGCCGGATGAGACCTTCGAAGAAGCCGCTTATCTGAAAACCCTTGGCGAGAAACAGAAGCCGGTCAGCATCAAACTGACGGATGGGGAAGTGGTGCGGGGCTGGATCGAGTATTACGACAAGAACATGGTGCGCCTGACGCGGGAAGGTGCGCCGAATCTGTTCATCTTCAAGCACGACATCATGTACATCGCGGAAGACACCGGGAAACGGAAATAGTTCGCGGGCGGCGCCCGGGCTTTGATCTTCTTTTCCAGGCCATGCCTGTGCCTTGCACATAGTGTATTCTCCCAATTTCATGTCTCAGCCAGATAGCCAATTCGAGTTCCTTCCCCAGATGTCTGCGATCGCACGCGAGGCCGGAACCCTCCTGATGGGCTACTTCCGGAGCCGAGTGAAGATCGAATACAAAGGCGAAGCGGACCTGGTCACGGAAGCGGACCGGGCTTCGGAGAAATTGATTCTGGAGAGGATTCGCAAGCAATGGCCTACCCATGATGTGATCGGGGAGGAAGGGGCGCGGATCGAGACCGGGGGCGACTACCGCTGGTATGTCGATCCGCTGGATGGGACCACGAACTTCGCGCATGGATTTCCGGTGTTCTGCGTCTCGCTAGGGCTGGCGTTCCATGGAAAGCGCCAGGCGGCGGTGGTGTACGACCCGACGCGGGATGAATTGTTTGCCGCGGAGCGGGGACTAGGGGCCGTGCTGAACGGCGAGAAGCTGAGCGTGTCGAAGACCCCCAAGCTGCAACAGAGCTTAGTAGGCACGGGCTTTCCCAGCCACAAGCGGCACAAGAATCCGAACATTTATTTCTATCACCAGATCACGCTGCGGAGTCACGGAGTGCGGCGCGCGGGATCGGCGGCGCTGGACTTGACTTCGGTAGCGGCAGGCCGACTCGACGGCTTCTGGGAATTCAACCTGAATGCATGGGATTTGGCTGCGGGCATTCTGATCGTGGAAGAAGCTGGGGGCAAGGTCACAGGCATGCACGGCGAACCGGTGGAGATCACAGATCGAGATGTGGTCGCGACGAACGGCCTGATCCATGCGGAGTTGTTGCATGAATTCGATGAAATTTTCGCTGGCCGCGGGCTGGAGCCGCTGCCGGATCCCCGGGAGTATCGGAAATAGCTTAGACCGGAAAAGCGGCAAAATCCGCTGTGCTGGCGGTTCCTGGACGTTGGGAAGAGTAAAATAAGACTAAAGGGTGAACCCGGCCTGCCTAGTTATCGATGACGTTCGGGGCGGTCCTCAAGGTCGTCAGATTCAGGGTTAGATCGTGACTCAGCCATTACTTCAGCGTGACATTGTGAAGCGTCCCGACCGGGTGCGTCTGGCCGGGCGGATCCTGTTTCTTACGGAAGATCCGGAATTAATCAGGCGGCAACTGGCGGGCGAAGACCTGCCTTGGGATACGAAGACTCCCGCCAACAACCCCAAATTACGCGACGACATTTCGACCGACGAAATCACGCCAGCGCATTACTGCTTCTACTTCGATCAGACCTTGGGTGAAATTCCATACATGGGGTTGAAGTGCGGCAACGACGTGCCGATTGGGCGAGGGGACGTGAAGCGCGGTGGATTTGTTTGCGCGGTGAGCGGAAAGCGGCGAGGGAAGGGATCAAGCCGGGAACAATCACCTTATGCGGAAATGTCGGCCGGGATCCAGCTGGTGATCGCG
>QIAI01000348.1 GCA_003224995.1 Acidobacteriota bacterium | reverse complement strand
TGTCAGGGAGAGGCGATAAACGCACAGAGATCTTTACGGGCGCCCGCCTAAAGACGGCCGCATCATCGCGAGGGTACGGCGGAGTCCATCCCGAACCATGGCGTGATCGTCGGCGATCACAACCCTTATCCGTTTGCCTGGCAATTTCTCCAACACCTACGTCACGTGTGCCGCGTTTTAGACCTTCTGAGTAGGTACGCCCGCGGCAGCGGCAGGTTCTGAGTTGGTGTTCTGCATCTCCTCGATCACCGCGTCGGCAAACTCCGATGTGCCGGCTTTCCCGCCTACATCGCGCGTGAGTTTATCGCGCGTACGGTAGACTTTTTCGAGAGCGTTGCGAATTTTCAGCGCGGCTTCGGGTTCGTCGATGTGCCGCAGCATAAGCAACGCAGATCTCAGCACCGCAGTGGGATTGGCGATGTTCTTTCCCGCAATATCGGGTGCCGATCCGTGTACGGCTTCGAAAATCGCGCACTCGTGGCCAAAATTCGCGCCCGGCACCAATCCCAGGCCGCCCACCAGCCCGGCGCAAAGATCGGAAACAATGTCGCCATAAAGATTTTCCAGCAGCAGCATGTCGTACTGGTAGGGATTCATCACGAGCTGCATGCAGGTGTTGTCCACGATGTGCTCGCCGTACGTGATCTCGGGATACTCCTTCGAAACACTGCGCGAGCAGCGCAGGAAGAGTCCGTCGGACATCTTCATGATATTGGCTTTGTGGATGCAGTGAATCTTCTTGCGACCGTGTTTGCGGGCGTATTCGAAGGCGAAGCGCGAAATGCGGGTAGAAGCTTTCTCGGTGATGATCTTCAAACTTTCGACCACGCCGGGAACCACTTCGTGCTCAATGCCGGAGTAAAGCCCTTCCGTGTTCTCGCGCACGACGATGAGATCGATGTCGGGATACCGAGTTGGGATGTGCGGCAGGTTGCGGACCGGACGAAAGTTGGCGAACAGTTCAAAGCGTTTGCGCAACTCGACATTGATACTCGAGAATCCGCCCCCGATGGGAGTGGTCACCGGGCCTTTCAGACCTACCCGGGTTCTCTCAATCGATTGGATGAGTTCCTTGGGAATATATTCGCGGTATCGTTCGAAAGCCTCGGCGCCGGCCATGAAAGTTTCCCACTCGAACTTGACGCCGGTGGCTTCGAGGACTCGGACAGTGGCCTTCATGACTTCGGGGCCAATACCGTCGCCGGGGATGAGGGTAATGCGATGTGACATATGAATGGTCGTTCCTAATGCTGCGGGATTGTTCTACTTTGCGCCGACCTTCGGCTTGGCTTCCGGTTCCTTCGTCTTGATGAGGTCTTTCAGTTCCGACATGAATTCCTGCACATCCTTGAAGTCCAGATAAACCGAGGCGAAACGCACGTAGGCGACTTTGTCGTAGCGACGCAGGCGGTTCATGATCAGCTCGCCAACTTCACTGGTCTTGCGTTCGCGTTCGGCTGAATCGATCACGAAGGATTCGGCCTCGTTCACGATCTGCTCCAGTTTGCTGATCGGTACGGGACGCTTTTCGCAGGCGCGGAGCAGGCCGTTGAGGACTTTTTGGCGATCAAACTTTTCGCGACGGCCATCTTTCTTCACCACCATGTAAGGGATCTCGTCGATACGCTCGTAGGTGGTAAAGCGCTTCTGGCATTGCAGACACTCGCGCCGGCGCCGGATCGAGTCGGCTTCCTTGCTCTCGCGCGAATCCACCACTTTATCTTCCAAAAACCCGCAAAAAGGACACTTCATGCACTTGAATGGGTCAGAACCCCTGTGTTTTAGCGAAGTTTCATTGTATCAGGGCAAACCAACGCTCACCCGGAGCGGGAAGCTGCGAGGTTATCAGCGATCAGCGGGGTTCTTTATGGCGTGGTTCTTAATTGAGAGCGAACCGCGCGGCTGAACCGGCTGCGGAACGGTGCAGACGGAGCACGAATGACGTCCAGCAGGGCAGATAGTTGACAGTTTAGACCGGGGACATGGTTGACAGATTTTCGTCCGGTTTTGGGATCGGGTTGTAGGGGAAGGGCACGACCTCGGTCGTGCCGCTATGCCGTCGAAAATTAGGTCTGCGCTTCAGCGCCTGGGTGCTTTTTAGATCTGCAACGCTTTTTCTGCAGCCTGTAAAGCCGCTGCCTTCTCTCGATACGTTCTCGGCCAGCCTGAATGCGTGCCGTTCCCAACCAGCTCGGTTAACTCAGCGCTCGAGGATGACGCCCGAGCTCAAGCGGCGGAAGGGTCCACAGCGGATTCTTCCGCCTCGTGGCTTTCCTTGGAAAGACTCCTGAACGAAAGACGCTCGCGATGCGCCAATGCCAGGCCGATGGGCACAATCGCGATGAACGTGACCAGCCAGAGCATAATGCCGCAGCTGGTGGCCAGTTCAGGGGGTACGCCGAAAATGCGATGGAGAGTTTCGATGGTGGCGAACTGCGATCCTCCGCCCACCCCGGGAAGTTGCACCAGTGACCCTACCATGCTGGAAGCCATCAACAGGAATATCTGGGTTTGTGGGATTTCCAATTGAGGCGCGTGGTAGGAATCAATCAAAGCAAGCAGCGACGATGTGCTGTGAATGGTGTTCAGGCCGCTGCGGAATTCGCGGATGCGAAGGGCAATGCGGTGTCCGATGTTGGAGGCGCGATGTGCGAAGCGTTGTTCCACCCATTTTGCAAGAGCTTCGCCACTGCGGTGAACGGCAATTGCGCCCAGCGTGAGCACCAACACGATTCCCGTCAGGACCAAGGCCACGTATTCAAAAGTGCCATGATGTTCGAGCCGCTTGGGAGCCGTGGCGACAAAGGCCGCCAGAACGAACAAGAACGTAAATCCGCCGATGTCAAAGATGCGTTCGACTGCCCAGACGGCAAGCTGCGAAGAAAAAGGAAGATTTTCCCGCTTGGCGATCAAATAGGGACGGATAAGCTCGCCCGGACGACCAAGCAGCGCCAATCCCGTGAAGCCCACAATCGTGGGCGGCACCAGTCCGAGGATGGAAGCCTCGGGCCGCACCGGGCGCAAGAAAAGTTTCCAGCGCACTGCTCGCAGGAAATAGGCGATGTAAATGAGTGCGATACCGTGAAGGATGTGAAACAGGCTGACGCTGTGGGTCTGCGCCAGGAAGAGGTCCCAGTTGAAGTTCTTCCAGGTGCGGAACTGCATGTAGACAAGAGCTGCCAGCACCACGAGCACAACCCCGGTAATCGCTGCGCGTTTCTTGTCCATGAAGAAGCGAGAATCCTCGCGGGTGGTCTCTAGGAACTGCAGTAGTGACGAGCAGACCACAAGGTAAATGAGTCAGAGGCTTGGGTCAACGTAAGCGCCGCATCAGGAAAGAGGAACAGGCTAGTTCCCGGCGGGCGAAGCGGCTCGTTTTGCGCTGGTGGGCACAACGGACCGAGTGGCGCCGGTCTGGGTACGCGGCTTCGCAGCATTCGCTTTCGCCTGGGATTGGGGCTTGGCTGAGTTTGCGGTTGCCGCTTTCTGCTGGGCAAGTTTCTTGCGGTTGAAATCCCGAACGATGCTGGCGACGTACAGGCGAGTTTCGCGATACGGGGGAACGCCCTTGTACTGCTCCACGCGTTGCGGGCCGGCGTTGTAGGCAGCGAGCGCCTTCACCATATCGAAGTTATAGCGCTCCAGCAGTTCGCGCAGATAGCGGGTGCCGCCGTCGACGTTCGCCGCGGGATCGAACGCGTTCTGTATCCCTAATTTGGATGCGGTTCCCGGCATAAGCTGCATCAGGCCCTGGGCGCCCTTGGGAGAGACGGCATGAACTTTGAACCCGCTCTCCGCGCGAATGACGCTGTTGACCAGGTCGGGATCCAGGCGATACCGGCCGCTGGCCGCTCCGACGACGTCAGCAACATTGATGGACGGCGCTGGCGGGGGCGCGACAAGATTCCCGGCGGCGCGCCCGATCGGGGCAAGAGTTGGAGTTTGCGCGGGCGCACTGGACGGTGCCGTTGCCTCGGGCGCGGGAGTCTGCACAGCCGGCGCAGGCGTTAAATCCTGCTCGATGCGATCAATTTCTGCGGTGCGAATATCAACAAAACTAGACCCATCGGAAGTCAGAAAAAGACGGGTCGTTTCTCCCAGAGGAGCGCGGCTTTCGTGACGGATGGTGAAGCCGTTGCGGAGAATCGCAACATCGGTTGCCAAGGACTGTGTTGCCATGAATCCCACGGCGAAAAAGAAAGCGATTTTGGTCGTCAGGCTCATCGCAAACGGAAACTACTACCCATTCACAGAAAGTCGCGCGCGGAGGAACGACTGAGGGAATTCGGACCCTTACCCCTGCACACCAGCTCCGGCCAGAATGGGTTCTAGCGCCGCGGCAACGCCATTCTGATCGTTCGACAGAGTTACCCTCCAGCCTCGGCCGCGGAGGTCTTCCGACGCATTTCCCATGATAACCGGGTATCCGGCAAAAACAAGCATTTCTATGTCGTTGTAATTGTCTCCGATGGCCATTACTTGCTCGCGGGGAATGCCACGATGGGCGGCCCAACGCTCCAGTGCATGCCCCTTGGAACAGTGTCTGTTCAGGATATCGACGATGGAGAGGTCTCGGACCGGATATTCGGTCCGCAGGATCGTAATGTCGTCCACCAAATGACACCCCCGAAGCGCGGTCAAAACCTCATGCATGCGGACAATTGGCCCACAAAACATGGCTTGGACGGGGTCAATCACCAAGGAATCCTCAACCGGCACCACGAATTCGATGTATTGCATGTTCTTCTCGAGCCAGCGCCGGATGCTGTTTTCCAGCTCATTCATGTGCTCCAGCACGATGGAGCCTTTCCCCGGCTTGTCGAAAGTCAGGACGGTGTTGCCACGAAACTCGAGCATGACCTGGCAGAGCTGGCGGCAGACGTTGGCCGGAAGCATGTCGCGATAGAAGGTTTCGCCTTGCAGGGACCGGGTGATCGCCCCATTGGAACTGATGACCCAGAGATCAAACCCGAGTTGCTGCGCGATGGGAAAGGCGAAATCGTGACGGCGGCCGGTCACGAGAACGACTTCAATGCCCACCTCGCGAGCGCGACGCAGTGCCGACATGTCCGCGTCGGCAATCTGAAATTGGGAGTTGAGAAGGGTGCCGTCAATGTCGAGCGCCAGCAGGCGGATGGGAGGCGTGACCACGTTCGATTTTAACATTCCGGCACGGATTCCTGGAGGTAGCGGCCACGGAGGACCCGGAATCTACGTGCTATATTGCAGCAACTGCATGGGCATTTTTAGCGCGTTGGTGAACCCATATGCCTTCCTGCTGGTCGCGCTGGCGATCGTGCATTTTATTCGGCGCCGTCCGGATACGTACTGGCTGTACGTCATTCTCTTCCTGGGCCCGCTAGGCGCGGCGATTTACCTGGTGGTGGAAGCGGCTCCGGATCTCGGATTGCTGCGGCAATCCTTCAAAGTTTTTCCACGACGCAAGCGCATTCACGAATTAGAAGCCGCCGTACTCGATAATCCTTCCGCAGGCAATTATGAAGAACTCGCCGATCTGTACATGGAGGACAAGAATTTCGCGAAAGCGCGGGCGTGCTATGACCGCGCCATTTCTTCTCGCACCGATTCGCCTGATCCTTTTTATCGACGCGGTGTTTGTGAAGTCGAACTGGGCGATTTTGCCGCGGCTTTAAACGACCTGGAGCGAGTTGTGAAAAGCAATCCCGGGTACGATTTTCACCGTGCCCGAGGTTTACTGGCGCATGCGTATGCGAACACGAACCAGCCCGCCAGGGCCGAGGAGCTTTTTTCGCAGGTTACGGTGATCTCGACGTTATCGGAGACGTACTATAACTACTCCAGCTTTCTAGCGGCGCAGGGCAGGAATGCGGAAGCGCGCGAGTGGGCGCACAGAATTCTGGCCAAAAAACCTACCATGCCACGATACCTGCGCCGGCGCGAGCGGCCTTGGTTTCGGAAAGCGAGTGCGCTTTTGTCGCGTTTGGGCGCGGAATAGAATCTAAGCCACCGCGCCCCTATTTCATGTTTTGAATGAGGTTGTTAGACTTGCTGGAATTACTCATCAACTCCTGAATCTCAAAGTTGCCCAGTTTGTCCTCGCTCTGCAGGTCTTTGGCCTTGTCGCCCAGGCCATCTTTAGTTTTCTGAATATCGTTCCATCCAGAGGCGGGGCCGGGACCCTTCATCGCGGAAATCACGTGATCGAATAAGTGGACAGCCTGGTCGATTGCCTGGTTCAGAGTGCTTTCGTGCGTTTGCGCGATGGGCGTGCTTTCCCGGACATCGGTCGATTCCGGACCGGCGAAGGGCACGTTCGATGCGGCATTATTGATCTTCATGGAGGCTCCTCCTACATAGTTGTTATCGATGTGGGGGAAGGCTTGTTGCGCCATGCCCTTTCCGGAGAGCTCCGCGTCATCGCGTCAAGCACGCCGTTCGCGGTGTTATTCTTTTGGGTTGCATGGCTCGTCCGACCCATCTTGAGTGCACTCGCTGCGGGCAGAGGCTGAACGCCGGCACGGCCCAAACCATTTGTCCTAAGGATGGGGGAGTGCTTTATGCACGCTACGAGCTGGCGTCCATCAAAAGGATGGTTACGCCCGCCCACATTACTGGACGCCCGTGCACCATGTGGCGCTACGCGGAAGTTTTGCCAGAGGCGGAACCGGTCTCTCTCGGAGAAGGTTTCACGCCCATGCTTCCGAGCCGCGAGTACGCGAGCGTTTTCATTAAGGATGAAGGACTGAATCCGACAGGTTCCTTCAAAGCGCGCGGGCTGTCGGCGGCCGTAACCATGGCTCGGCATTTCGGATTAAAGAAACTGGCGATTCCGTCGGCGGGCAATGCCGCGGGAGCTTTGGCCGCTTATGCGGCGGCGGCGGGATTGGAAGCACATATCTTTATGCCGAAGGATGTGCCCATGGCGAACCGGATCGAATCGGAATTTTATGGTGCTCATGTCACTCTCGTGAATGGATTGATCAGCGACTGTGCTCGGATGGTTGGCGAGCGCAAAGAGAAGGAAGGATGGTTTGACGTCTCCACCCTGAAGGAACCCTACCGGGTGGAAGGCAAGAAGACGATGGGGTATGAAGTGGCGGAACAGCTGGGCTGGAAGCTGCCGCAGGGAATTATCTATCCGACGGGCGGGGGAGTCGGGCTGATCGGCATGTGGAAAGCGTTTGAGGAGATGGAAGAACTGGGCTGGATTGGTTCGGAACGGCCCCAGATGGTGGCTGTGCAGGCAGAGGGTTGTGCGCCGATTGTTAAAGCATGGGATGAAGGAAAAACCGTTTCGGAAATGTGGCCAAATGCCGCCACCAGAGCCGCTGGGTTGCGGGTTCCCAAGGCCTATGGGGATTACATTATCCTGGAGATCTTGAAGAAGAGTGGCGGCGTCGCCGTTTCGGTGACAGAGGAAGAAATTATGGACGCTCTGCGACGTTGGGCAGAAGTGGAAGGCATTTTCGCAGCGCCGGAAGGGGCGGCTGCTTTGGCCGCCTACCGTAAGCTGCGCGCCAACGGATTCTTCAGTTCCGACGATAAGGTGGTGCTCTTTAATACCGGGACCGGCCTGAAATACCTGGACACGCTTGCGGAATCGCAATCTTCGCGCAGGGAGCTTCCTACTTCGCGGCAGATTGCCGGGATTATCGGGCCTTACTGAGCCAGAATTCTGGCTCGAGGATCGTGGTCAGTTGACTTTCTAAGAGAGGGCGAGACGCTCTCAGGAGAGCCGGCGGGATGCCGGTGAAATACGATGACAGATCGTCTTTATTATCACGACTCTTTTCTGCACGAATTTGAGGGGGAAGTTGTCGAAGTTGTGCCGGCCGCGGAAATTAACGGGC
>QIAI01000347.1 GCA_003224995.1 Acidobacteriota bacterium | reverse complement strand
TACGAAAAAGGAAAGCTCATCTACGGAACGCCTGTGCCTGATTCCAATCAGAGCACTGCGACGCCGGAAACGCCGCGGCCCACCAAGCCGGCGAAATCAGCCGAGCCAAAATCAGCCGCCGTGCTCGCCAAATCTCTGCCTTCCGACGCTGCACCCAGTCTCAGCGACGGCGCCTTCGTTCGCCTCAAGCCTGAACTTGCCGAAACCCTTCTCTCCGACCGCGTCGAGCCCGAATACCCCGATGCCGCCCGCCGCGCCCACATCCAGGGCTCCGTCACTCTCGAGACCCTGATTAGCGCCAACGGAAAAGTTCAGCAGGTAACTCCGGTCAGCGGCAGCCCCGAACTCGCCGATGCCGCGGTGAATGCAGTTCGCCAGTGACCGTAAACTTCATGCTCGCCCAGTAATTCCAAGCGGACACTGAGCGGAAAAATCAATTAAGTATTGTCATCCTGCGCGAAGTCGAAGGACCTTGTGTTCTCGAATTCCGGCATCGGCCCAATTCCTTGCCCGTCCCACCGTTCGAGATATCGATAAGAGACCACTTCCACAAAACGCGTCTGCCACGAACCGGTGAAATCCACAACCCTTTAGCTTTAGGGCCTCGCCAACGACCGACGACCAACGACCAACGACTGCTACCCCGAAAACGCCAACTCCTTGGCCCGTTGCGCCGCCTTCACCACGGCCTTGATCAGCGTCACTCGCAGCTTGCCTTCTTCCAACTCCAAAATCCCATCAATCGTGCACCCCGCCGGAGTCGTCACCGCGTCCTTCAACAGTGCCGGATGATCCCCCGTCTCGAGCACCACCCCAGCCGCTCCCAACGTCGTTTGCGCTGCCAGCAAGGTCGCCACATCCCGCGGCAGACCCACCTTCACTCCTGCTTCCGCCAGCGATTCCAGAATGATGTAGATATACGCTGGCCCGCTCGCCGAAAGCCCGGTCACCGCATCCATGTGCTTTTCATCCACCACCACCGTCCGCCCCACCACCGCGAACAGCGCGCTGGCAATTTCCAGATCGCGCGCATCCGCATGCTGACCCTTGCACAAGGCGGTCATGCCCGATCCAATCGCGCAAGGTGTATTGGGCATCGCCCGGATCACCCGTCCCTCTCGCCCCAGAGCCTTCTCGATATGACTGGTCGGCACCGACGCCGCGACCGAGATCACCAACTGCTTGGCGTTCGTTCCCGGACGAATCTCCTTCACCACTCCCTCCACCGCCTGCGGCTTCACGCAAATGAACACGATGTCGGCATTCTTCGCCGCTGCCAGGTTATCCGTCCCTACCGCGATCCCCAGTTTCTTCGACAACGCCCCCGCGCGCTCAGCATGCTGCACCGTGGCGCGGGTGAGCGCGGGCGTGAGCAGCTTCTTTTCCAGAAACGCTTTCACCAGAATTCCGCCCATCTTTCCCACACCCAAAACCGCCACCTGCTTCTTCGTCAAGTTCAATCCCATGCTGTCTCCCCCTAGCCTGAATCGCAGTAGACGCTAAGATCGTAGCCGCTTGGCCTTATCCTGTCATCCGGAGTGAAGGCAGTACTCCTGCCAGCAGGAGTTGTCATACTGAGCAAAGCGAAGGACCTGCTTTCTCCGGTGTTCGCTACAAGCCGTGGCTGCCACTCCTTTCGCGCTTCTAGAAACGAGAGTTGACACGAACGCACATGGAAACCACCATCGCAATTCCTGCGACTGTCACCAAGTTACCCGTCAGCTGAGACCCGTTACCTGGCGACTAACAACTAACGACTAGCGCCATCCCCAACTCTTCGCCGCCATCTCCACCACGGCCTGCCCAATGGCAATCGACGCGGTCGCCGCCGGCGATGGCACGTTGTACAAATGAAGCATCCGCGGGCTCTGCGAAAACTGAAAATCATCCACCAACGCGCCTGCTCGCGTGATCGCCTGGGCCCGCACCCCCGACCCTCCCGGCACCAGATCCGCCGCCTGGATCTCCGGCACCAGGCGCTGCAAGCCTGCTACAAACGAGGCTTTGCTCACCGCGCGGCGCATCTCGTCTTTGCCGCTTTTCCAGTGCTTCGCGGCCACTCGCCAGAAACCGGGAAACAACAGCGACTCCAGCGTATCCCGCAGGCTGAAATCTCCCGTCCGATAACCTTCCCGCTTGAACGCAAACACCGCATTCGGACCCGCATCCACGTTGCCATAAATACGCCGCGTGAAATGCACACCCAGAAAAGGGAAGCGTGGATCCGGCACCGGATAGATCAGTGCCCGCACCAACTGGGCCCGTGCCGGCACCACATCGTAGTATTCCCCGCGAAACGGAACGATCTGCGCCTCCGGAGTTTCTCCCGCCATCCGGCTGACGCGATCGCTGAACAACCCGGCACAATTAATGACGGCGCTCGCCGTGAACTCACCCGCATTACTCTCGATCATCGTTTCTCCACTGCTCGCCCGAATGCCGATTACTTTTGTCGACGTCCGCACCTCGCCGCCCTGCCGCGCAATCAACTCCGCATATTTCTCGCAAACCTTGGCGTAATCCGTCACTCCGGTTCCCGGCACATGCAACGCCGCCAGTCCGGTCGCATGCGGCTCGACCTCTCGCAGCTCTTCGCCAGAAAGCATTCTCAGTCCCGGCACGCCATTCGCGTGTCCCCGCTCCAGCAGATCGCGCAATCGCGGAAGTTCCTCCTCCGTCGTCGCCACGATCACCTTCCCGCAAATCTCGTAAGGCACGCCATGTTCCCGGCAGAACTCCACCATGGCGACCGCGCCCTCGACGCAGGTCCGCGCCTTTAATGAGCCCGGCTTGTAATACACGCCCGAATGGATTACTCCGCTGTTGTGTCCGCTCTGGTGCGAACCCACCCGCGCTTCCTTTTCAAGAACCACCACCCGCTTACCGGGAAATCGACCCGTAATCTCCCGTCCCACCGACAGTCCCACCACGCCGCCGCCAATGACAATGACGTCACTCTTCGCGCTCATTTGCACTTCCTAGTGGCGCAGACACACCGGTCCACGAACCCGCCAACCGTTCAGGATAAGCGTAAAACAGGGTACATCCGCAAGGACAAGGCGCACAGAAAACCGCGTAGGCGCAGACGCCTCGTCTGCCCGGCCACCGCCATGAATCAAAAGCCCGGAAGCGATTCGTTATTTAAGCCGTTTTCTTCGCAACCTCTGCGGATTTCTCGGCGACCTCAGCGGTTAAAAGCTTTTCCCGATTTGTGAACCGTGGAAGATCATATCGACATAAAGGCTAAGCCCGCGTAGGGGCAGACGCCTCGTCTGCCCGGCCGAGCGATAGCT
This sequence comes from Acidobacteriota bacterium, assembly GCA_003224995.1. Classification (GTDB taxonomy): domain Bacteria; phylum Acidobacteriota; class Terriglobia; order Terriglobales; family Acidobacteriaceae; genus Gp1-AA133. The sequence continues at coordinate 2,049 of QIAI01000347.1, read as the reverse complement.
CGGCTATTTGATTAAGGCCCCGACTCAGGCATACCTTCCAACAAATGCAAGAAGCCACCAACCTAATTCACCACCAGCGTCGCCGTAGTGCTCTGCACCACGCTTCCCACCGTCGCCGTAATTGTCACATTGAACGTCCCAGAGGGCGTCGGCGCCTGAATGGTCACCGTAGCCGAACCCGACTTGCTTATGTCGGCCTGCGAGATTGCGCTCACAGTGACTGCCGCTGGACTGGGCACCGTGTTCGGAGCCGTATACAGACCCGTGTTATCCACGGTGCCGGCTGCCGGACTTCCTCCCGTCGCCCCGTTCACCTGCCACGTCAGCTGCGTATTGCTTGTTCCACTCACAGATGCCGTGAACTGCTGTTGCTGCGTCGGAAACTTGCTCGCGGTCCGCGGGCTGACACTGACCACAACGCTTCCTCCGCCCCCACCTCCGCCGCCGCCCCCACCACCGCTTGTTCCACCGCACGAAGGCAGAATCAGGGCCGACGAAGCAAGCAGCGTCAGCGCTATGAAATTCATCCCCCTCCGTCGTCCGGCCCACCGCGAACATCCATCCAAAAAACGGCGCACTCGGCCCTTTGCGATTTGCGCTTGGCCGGATTTGCGCCTGGCCCGCCCCGCTCGTGCTGATGGCCAACGAGACCGTCTGCACTCCGCTTGCTCCGGCAGCAATCGAAGGATTCGAGCACGTCGCCCCACTTGGCAATCCACTGCAGGCAAAGCTCACCGGCGTTTGAAACGTAGTCGCCCCGACTGGCGTCACAATCAGGCCGTACGTCGCCGTCTGCCCCGCCTTCAGGGTCTCCGTCGTGACGTTGAGACTAAGCGTGAGCGTGAACAGCGAATTAAACGTGACCGGGGTCGCGTGCGCCACATGCGCCGCATCCGTGCCCACTCCATTGATCGTGAATCCGTATGATCGCGCCGACCCGCTCTTCACCGTGATCGTGAACGGTGCACCCGAGGCTGTCGGCGTCACCGTTGTGGGCGCAATCGTGCAAGTCGGCGGCGCTCCCGCCCCGCATGTCAGGTTGACCGGGCTCGCATAGCCATTCCGTGCGGTGAGCGTGCCATTGAACGTGGCCGGAGTCTGATCCGCCGTCGCTGATTGCGGCGAGTTGCTGATACTGAATGCGTAATCGGGCGCTGGTGCGATTACCGTCAGGCTTACGCTTTGCGTCTTCGCCGCCGGTGCACCCGGCGTGGTTGCTGAAATGGTCACAGCGGTCGTGCCCAGGGGAGTCGCCGCTGTGGCCGAGAACAATAACGTAACCGTCGTCGGAAACGCCGATACCGAGGCCGATGGCGTGAAACTGCAAGTCACTCCCGCCGGCATCCCGCTGCTTGGACAAGCCAGCGTAACCGTGCCGGTGAATGACCCAGCGCCGGTCACTGCCAACGTGACGGGGCCCGAGCTGTTGCCTTGCTGTACTGAAACACTCGCCGGGGAGGGCGCTCCCACCGCGAAGTCCACCACATGCAGCGTCACGGCCGCGTCATGCGTCACCGTGCCTGCATCCGTGCCCACACCGTGCACGTTGAACAAGTAATCCTGCACCGTTCCCGCCGCGCTCATGGTGAATGACGCACCTGCTCCCGTAGGTAGGACACTGGCCGGACTCGCTGCGCATGAGCTCGGCGGCGCCGTCGTGCCCGCTGTGCAACTCAACGCGACTGTGCTCGCGTATCCATTTCCCGCCGCCAACCTTCCGTTAAACGTGGCCGTCTGCGTCGGAAATATTGTCAACGTCGGATTCGTGATGCTAATCGCGTAATCCGGCGTGGTCGAAGCCAGCAAATCAAATTCCCAGATCCCGCGCCCGTACGTGGACGCGCGCAACAGCTTTTTGCCGCCGCTCGCGAACAACCGCAGCGCCGTCACGGGCACGTTCGGCAGGTAGCCGGAGTTTGCAAACGAAGCGTCCGGACCAACTTCAGTCCAGCTCGCGCTTCCCGTACTGCTGGCGAAAACTCCCACGTCCGTCCCTACGTACACCATTGCCGTCTGCGGATCGATCACCAGCGTATCCGCGGGAGCGGG
>QIAI01000346.1 GCA_003224995.1 Acidobacteriota bacterium | reverse complement strand
CACAATGGCCGGCGATTTTGTGGGCTTGATAACCCTCGACGAGTTGCGGACTGATTTCAAGTTCAACCACCAAAAAGTGAAGAGGGTATTCGACCAAACAAAAGATGGTCAGCTTCGCTGCATTGAGAGCGAAGAGGATGCAAATCTTAAGCGCACGTTTTGCTTCGACACGAGCACAAATGAATTGCGAAGGGCAGAGATATCACGGCGCGGCTTGTCGCCGGAGAGAACTGAGTACTCGGGATACCGGCATTTTGAGTCCAGTACCTTCCCCGCGATGATTCGGAGAGTATCAGACGGAAGGTCAGTGGATCTGACCATTACAAAATTACAGCCGGAAATTAGCGCGGACCCATCCACCTTTTCGCGCCCAACCGGTGCAATGAGCCGTGGAGCATGTCCGGTTGCAACAACGCCTCCCAAAATGCTCCGCCACGGTAGTCCCAAGTACCCAGCGGGCGAGACTGGCCCTTCGAGTGTTCGATTTTGGTTCATGTTAAGCACGGACNNNNTAGTGCAAGAAATGTTGTATCAGCCGGCAACGTGCCAAGGGCAACCTATCGAGGGACCAGTCACTCTTGAAATCTCAGTTGAGCCGTTCAGTCGCTAACTGTTGAAACATCGCCATTACACTCGAACCTACTCTGAGTAATGGGACTCATAAGTCGCAGCCTGATGGCTGGCGCAAAAATCCCGATTTCACTCATCAACCGGTCCGGTTGTCTTTGGAGCCGAGGAGAGTTTCACTTCCTACAGGTCTAAGCAGGTGAGGCAAGAACCGCCACCACCTCTTCCGCCTTACCGCTTTTCAAGCTGCGGAAAGCAGCATCCAGAATCTCCTGGTTCTGCCAGCCTTCCTCACCCGGCACGGGAAACGCAGCCTCGCCGCGCACCGCCGCGGCAAACATATCCACCTGCCGCGCATAGGCATACTGGTTCGACACCACTTCGTTCTCGACGACTACACCGTCACGCCGCAGTTGTAGATGGATCGGCCGCTCGACGTTGAGTCCGTCATCGGCACGCAGCACGCCTTCTTCTCCGACAAATTCCAGCGGCGTGCGGTAATCGGCGCGCATCGAGACCAGCACCGTGCCCAGCGTTCCCCGGGAGAATTCAAGACTCAGGAGTGCGGCCGCTTCCACGCCCCCCGAGCGCTCATCCCACAAGCCGCGTGCACCCACGCGCAGCACTTCATCCTGCAAAACGTAACGCAGAGCATCGACGCAGTGCACTCCAACGTCGGCAATGGGGCCGCCACCCGCGAGCACCGGATCGGTAAGCCAAGTCCGCTTGTGATGGTTGGCCGCATAAGAAAATTCGGAGCGAGCAAAGATCGCCCGGCCAATCTGTCCGGATGCGATGCGAGCGCGCAGCCGGGCGGTGCTGTCTTCAAAGCGAAAGACCTGTGCCACTCCCAGCAGCAGCTTCGCTTTTCGCGCAGCCTCCACCATTTGCCTGCACTCGCCCGCGTTCATGCCCATGGGCTTTTCGCAAAGCACGGGTTTGCCGTGCTCGAGCGCCACCAGCACGTCCGCCAGGTGCATGGCATTGGGTGTTGTCACCAGGACCGCGTCCACCTCGGGTGAGCGGGAGAGTTCGGCGATCGAATCAAACGCGAGTGGGATTTTGTGTTCTTCTGCGGACGCGCGCGCCTTGCCCATGTCGCGACGCGAAAGCGCGGTCACCCGACAGTTGCGGGCCAAGGCGAACCCCGGCATCAGCCGCCGCACCGCATGCAAACCGAATCCGGCGATTCCAAAACGAACCATACTTTGTGATGGAGTGACGGGCGTCCCCGCCCGTCGAATCTCAAGGTTGTGGTCAATCTCAGGGTCTAAGTTCGAAACCGGAAAGTGGAATTCTCCGATACCAGACTATTTCGAAGCCATCGCGCCCACCAGCGACTGGAACACCTTGCAGCCGTCGGTGCATCCCAACTCGGGCTCAGCCGCGCGCTCGGGATGGGGCATCATGCCCAGAACGTTGCGCCCCGGACTGCAAATTCCGGCGATATTGTCCCGTGATCCATTGGGATTGGCTTCCGCCGTGATCTCGCCAGCAGGCGTCGAATAGCGGAAGACGATCCGCTGATCCCGCTGCAATTCCGCCAGGGTCGCATCGTCGCAGAAGTAATTGCCTTCCATGTGCCCGATCGGAATGCGAAGCACTTCTCCCTGGCGGCAGGCATTGGTGAACAGGGTATCGGCGTTTTCGACGCGGACATGCACCGGTTTGCAGACATACTTCAGCCCGATATTTCGCATGAGCGCGCCCGGCAGCAGGCCGGCTTCGCACAAAATCTGAAATCCGTTGCAGATGCCCAGCACGACGCCACCGCCATCGGCAAACTTCTTGACCGATTCCATCACCGGCGAAAACTTTGCAATCGCCCCGGTGCGCAGGTAATCCCCAAACGCGAAGCCGCCGGGCACGATGATGGCGTCGCAATTTTCCAGGTCATGCGATTCGTGCCAAAGGAAAGTCACCGGCTGTTTCGCGACCTGCTGAATTGTCCAGTAAGCATCATGATCGCAGTTGGAACCGGGGAAAATAATGACGCCGAATTTCATGGCCGATCGCCTCTGGAAGGGGATATTTTCGAGTCTACCACGGGTAAAAACAAAACCGCCCGGCTCTCGGAGAAGCCAGGCGGCAGGTCCAATCGTGGTTACGTCCTAGTCCAGACCGGGCGGCGGAGGTGGAGGCGGAAATTCATCCGGCCCACCAGGTCCTCCCGGCCCCACGAATTTCTGCTTGAAGAAGAAGTGGTCTCCCGGCATTGCCTCGGTGCCGCGGATGGTCTTCAACTGCCGCCACTGATCGAGCGAAAGCTGTTTTCGCAAATCAAGATTCATGGCGGTGAACTCGCGTTCCAATTTGCCGCGTGCCGAGAGCACCTGATCGACCTGTGCGTTGACCTGACCTTCCTCGGGCTGGTCGGCGTCCAACATGTTTTGCAGCTTCAGGTCTTGCTTTTCCATGTCGGCCCCGTAATCGATGAGCTTCATCTTGTGGCTGTAGAACACTTGGTTGAGCTGCGTGATCTGCGAATCGCTCAAGCCCAGTTTCGAAACCACATCCGGATTTTGCCACCACTTGCCCATTTCACGGCGCATCATCACCACATGGTGGCCTTTGCCAGCGGTGACTACGCCTCCAGCCGCGCCACCAGTTGTCACGCTTGTTTCCTGTGCCTGCATCGCACTGGCCAGCGCTACTGTGCTTAATGCAAGGATCCACCTAGTTTTCATGGGTACGATTTTCCTTTCTGTCCGAGGTTCGATTGAGCGGCCGATTGCCATCATTGTCTTCGACCATGAGAGTCGCAGGCTCCAGGGCACGAGGTGTGTCCGATTGAATCGCCCGCTCCACCTGCAGCAGCAGTTCGTGATCCGAATCGGTTTGCTGAATAGGCGGAGCTACCGCGACCGGGCGCACGCCCGGAGCCTTGCTCAGCATGGCCACTGCCAGCAGCACCAGCACTACCAGGCTGGGGACCAGGGTCATCGTAAGCCGTGACTTCTGCCTGGACTCCTGCTGCGCGGCTCGGATGCGGGCTGCCTGCTGCTCGTAAAAAGATGTGGGACGGTTCGCGTATTCACGATTGGCCGCGCCAAACTGACGCAACGCGTCTTCTACTTTCTCCCGTTCGGTTTGGCACGGTTGGCAGTGGGCGATGTGATGCTCGGCGGCCAGATCGAAGCTGACCAGAGCCCGCTCCACCAGCGGCTCGTGCGGGTTTTCATTGGAATTCATCGTAGGCCCCTCAATTGGCTTCGTACCGTCTGCACT
>QIAI01000345.1 GCA_003224995.1 Acidobacteriota bacterium | reverse complement strand
GCCAAACGTGAATGTCTTCGTTCACGCCTTCGAAAATCGGGCCACCGAGCTTCAGTTTGGGATCAACCCGGTGAATCGCCGTGGCCCACTGAATGTAAAGCGCGCCATAGTCTTCCGGCATGGCATGCTTGCCATCCGGTTCCTCGCCCATCTCGATGTGGGAAATAGGATAGCCGCGCTTCTCAAGATAAGCGATCTGGGCTGCGGAGTCTTCCGGCGTGCCGTACAGCATGGTGACGGGAATCATGGCAGGCAAATTGTTCGTGAGACCGCTGGTGAAGAAAAGATCAAAGCCGCTGTGCTGATATTTGCCAGTGGCGTTGACGTCCTCTTCAGAGTGCCAAGGGTCGATGGAAGATGAGGTGAACGTGGGGGCGATGTCGGGCGCGGCGTCCTCCTTTATTGCAGGCACAAATGCGCCGCCGGTGTCGAGCGTGCCAGCTTCGATCTTTTCCATGGCGTAGCCGACACAATTCCGTATGTCGGCCGATCCATGGAGGTCGCAAGTGTTCGAAGACTGCGTCATCAGGACCCGCACAAAACGGGTTGAGATCGGTTGAGGAGAGAGGGTGAGAGTTACGATTCCACCCTTGCCCGCCTTCACCGCGCCGGAAGGGAACAGCTTCCATTCTCCGTCGGGACCATGATCGAAATCCAGAGCATCCTTCCCCACCCAGTACTCGATCTGATAAGCCGTCCCGTACGGATTCGCCCACGCCATGCGAATGGCATTGATGTTCTGCGGCGTTCGCAGGTCCACGATCACCCACTGCGGGTGTAGAGTATCGCTCTCCCCGGTGAATTTATTGCTGAGATAGGGGTTGCTCTTCCAGTAGGTGAGATCCGGGCCTTCGATGGGACGGTCGCCGCTGGTTGAGAAGCCGCGATGAGGCAGGGCGTACGCCAGAATATAGCGAGTAGGTTCTCGCAGTTCGGTACTACCGGTGAAGTAGCCGCTCTTGTGAGCAGGGTCGCTCCAGGTCCCGTTCTCGGTCCAGTGCCAAGCCGCCATGCGCAACTCGGTATTGTTGCGGTAGGTGATCGGGCCCCAGCCGGCAGAGCGCGATTCCTGAAGAATATGTGGAGTGTAGACTTTGTCGATATCCACCCGGGACAGCACATCGATGGAGCTGCCCAGCGCTTGATCGGGATCGAAAGAAGCCAACACGTGCGACGGATTGGCATCGACCGTGACCATAGCGATTTGTTTTGTAGGCTTGGCAGCAACTTGCGCCTGGCCCAGTTGACTGTACGTCAGAATGGAAAATAAAGCCGTGAGCGCCAGGCCAAGGTTGCATTGTGGCAGAAAAGTTCTTTTCACCATGTATTTACAATTGGGCAATAAAACGATTCAATACTGGATGAGCACGTAAGTCAACCGGAGTCCGTCCACATGTTTCGTGGCGTCTTGTGCGCTGTCCTCTGCTGGTTCGTATGCACGCTGTCAATGGCTGCGGACGAAGGCGGACCGCCCACGCTCGCGATCGGGGCGGCGGCTCCGGATTTTTGTCTGCCTGGAATTGATGGCCAGATGCATTGTTTGAAGGAGTACACCCGCAGCAAGATTCTGGTGATTGTGTTCACGTGCAACCATTGTCCGACCGCACAGCTGTATGAAAGTCGGATTCAGCAACTGGCGGACGACTACCGAGATCGTGGCGTCGCACTGGTCGCAATTGAACCTAACAGTCCCAATGCCGTTCGCCTGGATGAAATGGGCTACACCGATGTGGGCGACTCCTTAGAGGAGATGAAGATCCGAGCGGCCTATCGCCATTTTAATTTTCCTTGCCTGTACGACGGCGAAACCCAAAAGGTATCTCGTGCTTATGGGCCGACAGCGACGCCCCACCTGTTTATTTTCGATTCAGAGAGAAAGCTGCGGTATGAAGGGCGGGTCGATAACAATCCGCGCGAGCCGTTGGTAACCGTGAAGGACGCGCGGAATGCGATCGATGCGCTGCTCGCGAACAAACCTGTAGTGTTGGCGAAGACGCCTTCGGTTGGCTGTTCCACAAAGTGGCTCTACAAGGAAGAAGGGCGCAGGGAGGAGCTCGCAGAAATCGAACGCCAGCCGGTCAAGGTTCAACCTGCGAGTGGGGACGAGCTGAAAGCCTTGCGCAAGAATGCAAGTGGCAAGCTGCTGCTGGTAAATTTTTGGGCGACATGGTGCGGTCCTTGCTTTAAGGAATTGCCGGATCTTGAAACCATGTACCGCATGTACGGCCACCGGGCTTTCGATCTGGTCACAGTGAGTATCAATTATCCGGACGAACAATCTGGAGTGTTAACCGCTCTGCAGAAGCAGCATGCAACCAGCCAGAATCTCCTATTGGGTTCGACTGACATCTACGCGCTGATGGCAGCGTTTGACCCAGAGTGGAATGCCGCGGTTCCGTACACCATGTTGATTGGCCGCAATGGCGAGGTGTTGTACAAGCGGCAAGGCCCGATCGATGCTCTGCAACTGCGGCGAACGATTGTTGCGAATCTTGCCGACGATGATTACATTGGGCATCAGGCTTATTGGAGAACTCCCGCTCAAAAATAAGGCAGCGCCTGAAATGGATTGCTGAACATGAAAATAAGCCGCCGTGGTTTCGTGCAGTCTATGTCGATGGCCGCGATGTCCTCTTCGTTCGCATGGAAGCAGCCGACGAAGCAGATCCCTATCGCATTCTCCACTCTGGGCTGCCCCAGTTGGAACTTCACAAAAATTCTGGATTTCGCGAAGCAACACGGATTTGCCGCGGTTGAACTGCGCGGTCTGCAGGGCAATCTGGATCTGCCTTCCCATCCCATCTTTGCTGCGGATCACCTCGCCGAGACCAAGCCAGCGATCGGCGCTCATGCTCTGCGTATCGCCTGCGTGAGCAGTTCCACAGAGGTGGGCGAGTCGGATCCCGAGAAACGGGCAAAGGGATTTGCCGATGCGCGGCGCTTTATTGACCTGGCATCGTCGCTGGGGGCGCCGTATGTACGAGTTTTTGGCCGAAGTTCCGATTCCGAGCATCCAATTGTGCCGGGGGCAGATCTCAAGAAAGAGGCTGCAGCCGGGCTGCATGAATTAGGCGAATATGCCGGCCCTAAGAACGTGATGGTCCTGATCGAGTCGCACGATGACTTCTGCTCCACCAGTGTGTTGCAGGAAGTCTTGAGCAGGGCTGATTCTCCCCATGTGGGACTGCTCTGGGATGCTTTTCACACCTATGTCGGGTCGAACGAAGCGCCGGAAGTCACCTTTCGTGCTTTACGACAATGGATTCGCCATACGCATTTAAAGGATGCCGTCGGCGAGGGTGAG
>QIAI01000317.1 GCA_003224995.1 Acidobacteriota bacterium | reverse complement strand
AGATCCCCGACGAGGATGCGGAGAAGATCCGCACCGTGCAGGATGCCGTGGATTACATTGGCAAGCACGCGAAAGGCGGGAAATAGATTTGGCCAGGCGGGTCGTCGTCACCGGCATCGGCTTGATTTGCGGTGTCGGCCATACCACGGACGAAGTCTGGAAGAATCTGCTTGCCGGCAAAAGCGGGGTCGGCAAGATTACTCATTTCGACGCTTCCGCCCACGCCTGCCAGATTGCGGCCGAGGTGAAGAATTTCGATCCGCTGAAATTCGTCGAGCGAAAAGAAGTGAAGAAGATGGGCCGCTTTATCTACTTCGCGCTGGCCGCGTCGGAGGAAGCGATGGTCTCCAGCGGCCTGAAAATCACTCCTCAAATTTCCGAGCGCGTGGGCGTTCACATCGGTTCCGGCATCGGGGGCTTCGATGTCATCGAGCGCGAGCACCGCGCACTGCTCGAAGGCGGTCCCCGCAAGATATCGCCTTTCTTCATTCCGGCGGCCATTGTAAATTTGGCTGCGGGCCATGTTTCCATGCGCTTCGGCGCGAAGGGCCCCAATGAAGCGACGGCCACTGCCTGCACTACTAGCGCACATTCCATTGGTGATTCCCTGAAAATCATTCAACGCGGGGATGCCGACGTCATGATTGCCGGCGGATCGGAAGCCGCCATTACGCCCATGGGCGTGGGAGGCTTTGCTGCCATGCGTGCGCTTTCCACGCGCAACGACGAACCCGAAAAAGCCAGCCGGCCCTGGGATTCAGCCCGCGATGGTTTCGTCATTGGCGAAGGCGCCGGCATTCTGATCCTTGAAGATCTGGAGTTTGCCCAGAGGCGCGGCGCTCCCATCCTCGCCGAGTTGGTGGGTTACGGCATGAGCGGCGACGCTTACCACATTACCCAGCCTGCGCCCGAGCATGAAGGCGGATTTCGCGTCATGAAGAACGCCCTGCATGATGCGAAGTTGCAGCCGGCAGACATCGGATACGTCAACGCCCATGGAACTTCGACTCCAATCGGAGACGTGCTGGAAGCGCATGCCATCCGCAATTTCTTCGGCGACCGCAAGATTCCGGTGAGTTCCACGAAATCCATGACGGGGCACCTGCTCGGCGGCGCGGGAGGTTTGGAGGCCGGCGTTTCCATCCTTGCTCTCCGCGATCAGATTCTGCCGCCCACCGTCAACCTCGAGAACCAGGATCCTGATACCAAGGACATGGACTTTGTCCCGAACCATGCCCGGAAAGCCAGCCTCGATTACGCCCTCTCCAACTCCTTCGGGTTCGGCGGCACCAACGGCGCGATCGTCTTCAAACGCTGGTCCTGACGAGCAGGAAGCTGGCAGCCGCTGGCGTCCGGCCACCTGAGCGAAGTGAACCAGGCTTTTCAAGACCCCAAAGTAACCCGTCCGACCATCTCTTGTAATGACACTTTTGTACCCTAAAACACCCCCGAAGAACCTTTGCCAAAGCCGTTCTCACAGGCCAGAATAGGGTTGGAAGCGAGATTCGCCACCCGCGCATGAACACTGGTTTCGGTACTGCTCTGGCCCAAATTCCTCAAACCAAAAAGGCCGCCGCGCGCATTGCGCTGGTCGACCTCAAGGACACCACGCGAACCATCCTCAGCGAGTGTTTCAAGCAATTTGGAATCGATTCGATCGTAATGACCGGCAACGCCGCGGAGCGATTGAAGAAGGAAAAATTCGAGGCTTGCGTGGTGAATCTCGGACCGGGCGCCCAGGCCGTCATGGAAGCCGTCCGTACTTCCCCGTCCAACAGCCGCCTGGTGCTGTATGGCCTGGGCGGAAGTGCGCAGGAAGCGATGCGCTACTCGAAATACGGCATCAACGCTATTTTCCATGATCCGGTAGAGCGTTCGACGGCACTGAAGCTGGTGCGCGCCACCAGTATGCTCGTGCTTCATGAATTCCGCCGGTATGTGCGCATTCCCGTGATGACCGAAGTTGCCGTGCAAGGGCCAAAGAAGTTCACGGCCACCTCGCTCGAACTCAGCTCTGGCGGTATGTCCATCAAGACTGCGGAAGAAGTCGGCACCGGCCAGGCTGTGGAGGTTTCTTTCGCCCTCCTTACTCTGCCGCGCCTCTGGATTCGCGGCAACATCAGCTGGCGCAAACCCAAACATTCTTTCGGCATCCGCTTCGACGCTACCGACGATCGTCGGCGCAAGCTGAAAGAGTGGATTGATGCGTACTTGGAGAACTAGGTCGTAGGCTTTAGCCCGTAGCTGATAGCTCGTAGGCCGGAGTTCTTCTTCCACTGTAAAACTCTTCACAACTGAGTGCCGTTACAATACTGGCGTGTCCTCCGCGCCGACATCGGTCTCGAATAAGCTCGATCCCTCCATCGGACGGGCACCCTTCACCCGCTGGCAAGATCTTCTGCTCACCCTGATTTCATGGGGCACGACGATTGCCGTGCGTTTGATTGGCCCCACCATGAAGTTTGCAGTGTCCTGCGAAGAGAACTCGCCCGTAAGTCTGGAGCAGCGGCCCTTTGTATATTCTTTTTGGCACCAGTGCACTTTCGCGGCAACCTACCTGTGGCGCGACCTCGATATCCGGGTGATGAGCAGCACCAGTTTCGATGGCGAATTTACTGCCCGCATGATCCGGCGCTTTGGTTTTGTGCCGATTCGCGGTTCGAGCAGTCGTGGGGCGGTGCGCGGTCTGCTCGGCATGCGTAAGGAAATTGAGGCGGGCTACACCGTGGCGTTTACGATCGACGGTCCCAAGGGCCCGCGATTCCTCACCAAGCCCGGCCCGGTGCTGCTGGCACGTTCTTCGAGGGTTCCCATGGCGGTATTCCACATAGCCATCGACCGTAAATGGACCCTGAACACCTGGGATCGCCTGCTGGTTCCCAAGCCATTCTCGCGCGCGCTGATGCGCGTAGGTTCTCTGATCCCCGTTCCGGCCGACATTGGCTCGGAAGACCTCGAGCATTACAACGCATTACTGCAATCTTCGCTCGATCGGGTGAAAGCATTCGCGGAAGCCAATGTGGAGCGCGCGGGAAGTGATGATTTGCCATTCTTCAAGCGTGACAAAAGGGGTGGAACGTTTCCCGCTGCGAGAATCACCGTGCCCGCTGAAGACTAGCCAGCGCGTTGACTTCCCTCCGCGTCCCAAGTAAATTTCAGGAACACATTTTTCCGCTCTTTAAAAATTAGGTTCGCGCATTCTCGTCCGCTCGGACGTGAATTTGGGAAGCGGGTGCAAATCCCGCGCTGCCGCGCAACTGTAAGCGAGGAAATCGCTGCCGGTCACTGGGGAAATCCTGGGAAGGCCGACAGTGGAAGTCGAACGCGAAGGGCGTTCTTACTCGCGGAGCCAGGAGACCGGTGCGAACCGCCACACTAACAATCCCTTTCGCGTGACAAGGAGGAT
>QIAI01000725.1:570-2344 GCA_003224995.1 Acidobacteriota bacterium | reverse complement strand
ACCTGCCGCCCTGTGGCGTCAGTCCGCATGACTGGAGTTAGCGGTATAACGTTCGACTCTTGTGGCCGCTCGCCGACAATAATGTTCGTAACCGCCACTGATTCTGCCTCCGAAATTTTGATGCAGCGAGGCTACGCCGGTTGTAAAGGACCACTCAGCCAGCAACTGTACTTGGAGGGATTTATTCGGGTATGGGAAGGGGGACAACCGGATGGCAACAGAAACGGGCCTGCCCGGGAAACCACGGGAGGCCCGCCGTGAAGAGAAAATTAAGCGCGCGCTGCGGTCGCCACTTCGCCCGAGGGAGTCATCGTCTTGGGCAGTTCTTCACCATTGGGTTTCCCGCCCTTGAAAAACGCGCCATCTTCAATCGAGATGCGCGCCGCCACTACGTCGCCGGTGAGGGAGCCATCGCTGCGAATATCTACCCGGTCGCTGGCGGTCAGATTGCCGCGCACCTTGCCGAGCACAACGATCTCACGCGCATTGATATTGGCCGAGACCACGCCATTGCGGCCCACGGTCACGCGATTGCCTGAAAGATTGATCGAACCTTCCACCCGTCCGTCAATGTACAAAGACTCGGAACCGGTTACCTCGCCCTTGATCACCAGCGATTTGCCGATCGTAGCCTGGTCCGCGGTGGTGGTAGTGGTGCTGGTTACCGGACGCGTTACCGTGGGAGCTTCGCTCACGGCAGAGCTCGTCGGTATAGGCATGGCGGGACGCTCCGGCTCACCCGGCCGGGTTGGAGTCATGGGCTGATTTGTGGGCTTCCACATGTGGCAAAAGATCCTTTCCTGATGATGGATTCGGGGTCAGAGTCGCACTTCTGTGACCAAATCGAATTGTACTCCGCTAATTCGTGTTCATGACTGTGGAAATTCGGGTTTTCACTGATGTTATTGAGGTTGGTAGAGTTGGAGATTCCGAAATGACTAGCTCCCCCACTACTTGTCTCGGGTCCGGTCGCTTACTACAATGTAATTCTTATCCACCTAACCCGACCTGCAGCGGTGTTTACTGAAAGGGTACGTTCGTAACCAACCGAGCGACTAGCAGTTCCGTATCCAGAAAGTGCCCGATGATCTCCGACTCCGCAATTCTCAAGAAAATTGAACGCCAACCTAAACGCACGGCGGGATTCAAACAACTGGTGCGCGAAATGGGAGTCCATGGTGACGCACGGCGCGAACTTTCCGAACGGTTGAAGCGTTTAGTGAGTGGCAAACAATTGGTACAAGTGGATTCGGATCGTTATGCAATTCCTCAGGCCGCCGCAGGCAAGAACCTAATTGTCGGCCGGTTGAGCATGCACCGGGACGGCTTTGGCTTTGTGATACCCGACGCCACCTCCCTTGATGAACGGCTGAAAGCGCGCCTCAGCGGCGATATTTTTATCCCTCCGCCTGCTGTCGGTTCGGCCATGCACGGCGATCGCGTGCTGGTGGAGGTCACCGCTCTCCGTCCCGACGGTCGCGCCGAGGGTCGCATCGTGCGGCCGCTCCATCGCGCCCATTCCACTGTGGTCGGCATCTTCCACTATGGCAATCGCTACAACTATGTGACGCCGCTTGATCGGAAAATTTCGCAGCAGATCATTATTCCCAAGGGTCTGGAGCTTCCGGAGAAGGGCAGCGAGGACGGCACACGTCCCGACAAAGGAAAAAGAACGAAGACGAGCGTGCATCGCGTGCTGGAGGAAGAAGTCGCCCGCACGCGGCCGGACAATCTGGAAAACGTTGTGGTGGACGTTGAGATTACGGACTGGCCT
>QIAI01000725.1:0-525 GCA_003224995.1 Acidobacteriota bacterium | reverse complement strand
TGGATGTTGAAATCATGATCCGCAAGCATCACTTGCCACATCGATTTCCGCCGGAAGTTCTCGACGAAGCTCAGGAAGCGGAACCGCTCATCCCCGCGAGTGAATTGAAGAAGCGGCGAGATTTCCGCGATCTGCCGATCGTCACCATTGACGGAGAAACGGCCCGTGATTTTGATGATGCGGTTACTGTGCGACGCCTGAAGAACGGCAACTTCGAGTTACAAGTGCATATCGCCGATGTAGCTCAATACGTCACTCCGGATTCCGCGATCGATCAGGAAGCGCGCCTGCGTGGCACAAGCGTCTATTTTCCCGACCGCGCCGTGCCTATGCTTCCGCTCGAACTCTCTACTGATATTTGCAGTCTGCGTCCGCAGGTGGATCGACTGGTTATGTCGTGCGTGATGGAAATCGATCATCGCGGAGAAATTCTTGGCTGCGAATTGTGCCCAGGCGTGATTCGCTCCGCGGAACGCATGACCTATACCAATGTAAAGGCGGTACTCGAAGGAGACTCCGTTCTTC
>QIAI01000316.1 GCA_003224995.1 Acidobacteriota bacterium | reverse complement strand
GATTGTCGGTTCCGTCAAGCTCGAACCCGGTGCCGCTGAAGTGTTGGCCTTGGGTGAAGATCTGCTGGCCGCCCTGCGGATTCTCCGTGGCAGCGTGGCTCCAGCTGACGATCTTTTGTGAGCCGGGCGCCATTAACTGCAGCTGGGTGAAGTTGCGGTTGAGGATGGGAACGTCTTCGACGTACTTCTCGTTGAAGGACACGGCCACGTCGGCGCGGTCGGTTTTCAGCTGGGGAGCTTCGGCGGTGACTTCCACCGTCTCACTGGCGCCGCCGACCTGAAACTGCAGATCAACGCGAGAACCGGCATCGGCTTGAACCAGGACGTCTTTTTGTTCGCTGGTTTTGAAGCCTGGAGCTTCGACCCGCACCGTGTAGGTGTCCGGAATGAGGTGGGTCACCGAATAGTTTCCGTCGGCGTTGGTCGTGACCACGTCCGAGGTGCCCTTGCGCTGGTCGGTGACGGTAACCTTCGCGCCAGCGACCGCTGCACCTTGCGGATCGGTGACAGTTCCGAGAATGCTTCCGTACACAGCTTGACCGAACGCAACCGGCGCGCAGAGCGTACAAGCGGAATAGAGAACAGCCATCGCCATGAAAAGAACCACACACTTCGATCTCATCGAATCCTCCACATCCTTCTCGCTACAAAACCGTGTGCTCTCCACTGAACGGAGAGTTCTCATTTTTGAATAGGAGTTTCAGTTCAACCCACGAACTGCTTGAGCCATCCTGGTTCCGCTAATGCAAAACTACTAGGTGAAATTCCGAGGCTGCAGTTATGTGTCCTAAATCGATATTTCTCATAGATCCTTGAAAGCGCAGGAAAAAGCGGTTCCTTAGGTCATATATTCATATGACATTTGGAAGCGACGTGACAACGCGCTATGAAAAGCGGAATTCGTCCGTTCGTCGCACGCAACAACACGTTTTCCGATAACCGCACCGACAAATTTTTCAACGCTTTATACCCTCGGCTGTGAAGCTCGAAAGTGGAAACATGTGTTTTGGAAAGAGGGTAGTACTCGAGTTGTTGCACTCCGCAAGCGCACCCCACGTGCGCACTCAGACACCGTGAGCTGAGCATCGGGAAATCTGTACTCTCGATCAACCGAATAGAAGTTTCGAAAGGGTTTGTTACGGTTACATCGAAAAAAGGTACGCAGTTGCAGTGACATTGCGCGGCTTGTTACGCTTGTTACATGAGTGTCACAAGTCAGTCCTTCCAGGAGCGCACGCAATACTTGGCGGCAGTGGACCGACTGGCTGCCAGTCATGTGCTGCATGGATCCGAATCGCTATGCAAATTGCTGCGATATCTCGCGGATCATAGTCTCCAGAATCCTGGAGTTCCCGTTAAGGAGTACCAGATTGCGACGGAGGTCCTGGGACGGCCCTCCGATTTTGATCCGCATCTGGATTCCACCATTCGGGTGCAGGCGGGCAGGCTGAGGGCGAAACTAGGAGAGTACTACTCGTCGGAAGGCGAGAGCGATCCCGTTCTCGTCGAACTCCCAAAAGGGAGCTACACCCTTTCGTTCCACACTCGGACCATTCCAACGAAAGCGTCGTCTGCCGAACTTAGGGAAGAGAAGCAGACTCCCAACCGGACATGGCAGATGCTGCTGAACTGGTCGGCAGCTGTGGTGGGTTTGTCCCTTTTGTTGGCGGCGGGGATGGCGCTGCTGGTGGTGCGTTGGGAGAACCGAAACCGGGCGGCGTCCGTGATGGCGCGCAACTCAGCCCCCTCAGCCTATCGGACATTTTGGAAAGGATTTGTGTCCGGGCCGGCGGAGCCGTGGGTGGTGTTCAGCAATGCGGCATTCGTAGGAAGACCGGAAACGGGAATGCGATATCGAAATCCCGCGCAGGACTCAAATGCAGTGATACTGGATCACTACACCGGAGTCGGAGAGGTGCTGGCGGTTCATGAGCTGGATCGCGCTTTTCATCTGCTGAACCGGGAAGTAAGGGTGAAGCGCGGGAGTTTGTTTTCGTTGGATGATGCGAAGAATAATAATCTGATCTTTGTAGGCTCGCCCGCCGAGAACCTTTCCTTGCGTGATATCCCGATGAACGAGCAGTTCGTGTTTCAACGGCTCACTTCCGGAGCCAGGAAGGGAGATCTGGTGATCGCGAATCTGCACGCGGGTGCGGGGGAGCCGGAATATTTTATCGGTACGCCTACGAATCTGCCTATGAATGAAGACTACGCGCTGGTGGCTCTCATACGAGGACTGAACCCGACGGAATCCGTGTTGATGCTGGCGGGCACCTCAACCATGGGAACGCAGGCCGCGGTTGAATATGTATGTCATGAGGACTCGCTGACGCAATTGCTCTCACGGCTCAACGTCCCACCCAATGGCGACCTGAAGCCGTTCGAGGTCGTGCTCCATGTCAAGGTGGCACGGGGAGTACCGGTGGAATCAGAAATTGTTGCGCTGCGCAGCGAAGGCGTGAAGTAATCGGTTCACAAGCTGGGCGGAGCGAGTTGAGGATCGAGGTCCGCCGCCTTCCGAAATTCTTTTTGCGATTCTTCTTTTTGCCCTTTGCGCTGGAGAGCGACTCCGAGCTGGTAATGAGCCTGGGCGTAGTCTGGACTGGAACTGATTGCAGATTGAAATTGTGCGATGGCTCCCTCCAGGTCTCCGGCGTTGAGCAGGCGGCGTCCCGAACTGGTGGCCAGCATGGCCGCTTGCAGGCCGGTTTTTTCTTTCGCGATCTGTTGTCCCGTGCGGGCTTCCGCGCTGGCCCCGTCGTTGTTTCCCTGAGCGCGCAATACCGAGGCCAAGGTAGTGTGGGCCCCGGCGAAATCGGGCTGCAGGTGTATGGCTTCGCGCAAAGCGGCTGCGGCCTCTTGGAGTTTTCCCTGCTGTTTCAGCACAGTGCCTAGCGTGTAGTACGCCTCCGCATAATCAGAGCGGGCGGTAATGGCGGCTTGCAGTTCTTTCACAGAATCGTCGAATGAGCCTTGCTGCCAAAGAGTGACGCCGAGGGTGTAATGAATATCGGGTTGCGATGGATCGAGTTCTTCGGCCTTATGGAACTCTGCCAAGGCTTCGGATAACTGGTCTTTCAATTTGAGAGCGAGGCCGAGGTCATAGTGCAGCGTGGCATCCTGCGGCGCGCTTTTAAGGGCGGTCTGAAATTCAGCGATCGCGGCCTCGAAGTCGGCTTTCTGCAGGTAGGCGGTTCCGAGATTGGCGCGGTAGCCGGAATCATCGGGACGCAGATGCAGCGCGCTTTCGAACTCCGGAATCGACTGCGCGGCTTGTCCGCCTTGGACCAGCACGAGACCGAGATTGTTGTGAGCATCTGGATTGTCGGGCTGCAGCTTTGCCACGCGCCCGAGTGCCGACAGCGCGCCGTCGACGTCGCCCTGACGCTGCAGCAGCAAGCCCAAGCGAGTTTGAGCTTCCGGCCAATCGGGCTGGAGCTTTACGGCAGCTTGATATTCGCGTATCGCATCTGGGCGAGCGCCGCGATCTTCCAGAACCCGGCCNGGCGCTTTCCAGCAGTTGCTGCGCTGCTTCGAGTTGCTGTTGTTGCCAGCGGATCGCTCCGAGATGGAGTTTTGCTGGGGCAAAGTTGGGGGAGACGCGCAGGGCTTCAGCAAACTGTTCGGCGGCTTTTTCGTTCTGCGATGCCTGGGCAAGCAGGGAGCCATACTCGTCGCGAAGGTCGGGGCGCGTGGGATCGAGTTCGACAGCACGACTCAGTTCGCTAGTCGCTGCAGCCAGATCTCCTCGAAAGCTCAGCACTCGACCCAGAGTGCGATGGGCTTCGGAACTGTTGGAGTCGAGACGGAGCGCTTCTCTGGCCTCCGCTTCCGCATTGAGCAAATCGCCCTTGCGAGCCAGCGCATTTGCCAGGTTGATGTGGGCTTCCAGATAATTCGGCTTCAGCCTGAGGGCCAGCTTGAATTGGGCAATCGCATCGTCGAGCGAGCCCTGGGAAAGCAGCGTCCAGCCCAGGGAGGTATGCGCTTCGGGACTGGTAGGAGCAAGCTTGACCGCCTCTTCGAAAGCGGCGCGTGCGGACTGGAGGTCGCCCTGCCTGAGAGCGGCCATTCCGTGCTGATACACGGCATTGGCGCCCTGCGGCGTCTTCTTCTGGCAAACCCCGAGCGGGACGAGCAGGATAAAAATTAGGGGTATCGCCGTGACATACCACGACCACAGGCTCAAGGCCCTCTCTACGAAACCGGGGCGGACAGGGTTACGCATCGCGACTGGTGAAGATAGTATGGCATGGTAAAGGGATCGAGCGTTATGCGGGCGAGCGCCCGCGCTACACATCTTGTGATTCGGAGACAGGTTTTGCAGGTACGGTTCCAGCCCAAACGTTTTTTCCCTACGGTCGCCGCAGTTCTGCTACTGACAGCTTCCATTTTCCCGGCCCAAGACTCATTTGCCCAGCAAGGCAATGCCACCAAACCGGCTCCTGTGCCACTGGCGAACTTCGTCGATGTCGCACAAAATTCCGGGATCACGATGATGAACGTGTTCGGAGGCAGGGAGACGAAGAAGTACATCCTCGAGACCACCGGAACCGGGGTGGCAATCTTTGACTACGATAACGATGGCTGGCCTGACATTTTCCTGGTGAACGGAACGACGCTGGAAGGACTTCCAGCGGATAATTCCCCAACCAATCATCTCTACCGCAACAATCACGACGGCACGTTCACCGACGTGACCAAAGTTGCCGGACTCGCTGACGCCGCAGGCTGGGGTCAGGGCGTATGCGTCGGCGATTACGACAACAATGGATGGGAAGACTTGTTCGTCACCTATTACGGCAAGAATCGCCTTTATCACAATGAAGGTGGCGTGTTCCATGAGGTCGGCGAGAAATCGGGCACTGCGGGAACTGGGAAGGCTTGGGGATCGGGCTGTTCATTCCTGGATTACGACCGCGATGGACAACTGGACCTTATCGTAGCCAACTATGTAGATTTCGATCTCTCTAAAACGCCAGCCCCGGGCGAGCGCGCGTCGTGTGTGTGGAAGGGAGTTCCCGTGATGTGCGGGCCGCGCGGACTGCCGGGAGCGAAGAACATTCTCTATCACAATGTGGGTGGAGGGAAATTCGTGGACGTAACAGCTAAGGCGCACATCGATCAGACCTCCGGTCATTACTCGCTGGGCGTGGCCACCTTTGATTTCGATAACGATGGTTGGCCCGACATCTATATTGCCTGCGACAGCACGGCCAGCATGTTGTTTCGCAACAATCACGATGGGACGTTCACCGATGTCGCGGTCAGCGCGGGCGCGGCCTATAACGAAGATGGACGCGAGCAGGCGGGAATGGGCGTTAGCGTGGCAGACTTCAATGGGGATGGACGGCTCGATATATTCAAGACCAACTTTTCGGATGACACCTCCACGCTTTACCGGAACAACGGGAATGGGACATTTGACGACGTGACGTTCGCGGCGGGGCTGGGCTTGCACACTCAGTATCTGGGATGGGGGACTAGCTTTCTGGATTTCGACAACGATGGCTGGCCCGATCTGCTGGTTGTGAATGGGCACGTCTACCCGGAAGTGGACAAGCAGCACTTGGGGAGCACGTATCCGGAGCCACGCATTCTGTATCACAACAACGGAAATGGGACGTTTTATGATATTTCCGCGGAAGCTGGATCGGGAATCGCGGCGATGCACGCGGGGCGTGGCTTGGCAGTGGGCGATCTCTGGAACGACGGGCGGATGTCGGCGGTGATCAGTAACATGAACGATCATCCGAGCTTACTGGTGAACCAGCTGCGGTCCGCAAATCACTGGATCGCGATTCGCACGGTGGGCACCAAATCGAATCGCGACGGGATTGGTGCGCGCATCACATTGAAGTCGGGAGCACGCACCATGGTGGATGAAGTGCGCAGCGGAGCCAGTTACGCTTCGAATAATGACGCTCGAGTGCATTTTGGATTGGGGTCGGCGTCGAAGGTGGACTGGTTGGAGGTTCGCTGGCCCAGCGGACTGACGGAGCGATTCGAAGACGTTGCGGTGGATAAGATTCAAACCTTGAAAGAAGGAACCGGAAAAACGGGAAACCTTGAAACGGGCAAGAGCGCAGACAAGGCGAAGTGAAACTTCACAGCGGAATTGAAGTGTGCGACGGCCGCTTCACAGAAATCTCGTCGCAAACACCAATGCAAGAGGAAAGCTTCGATTGAGAAAAACTAGGGTTCTCGCATTTCCAGCGTTGGTAATAGTTCTAGCTTTTTCTTTGAGCTACGCGGCTCGCAAGAAAAGTTCAGGCAAAAACCAGGACTGGCCGGCTTACGGCGGCAGCGCTGAGAACACGCACTATTCCAGCCTGGATCAGATCAATCGCAAGAACGTGAAGAAGCTCGAGGTTGCATGGAGCTTTGACACCGGGGAGAAGGGCGGCCTGCAGACCAGTCCGATCATCGTCGGGAATGTTCTTTATGGATTGACGCCGTCTCAGAAAGTGTTTGCCCTGGATGCGGCTTCGGGAAAGCTGCTTTGGAAATTTGATTCTGGCATCCGCGGTACACAGCCGAATCGCGGCTTGGCATATTGGACCGATGGCCAGGATCGACGGGTGCTGGTCGGAGTGATGAACTTTGTCTATGCACTCGATGCGGCGAAGGGTACGCCGATTGCCAGTTTCGGGAAGGATGGCCGAATCGATTTGCGTGAGGCACTGGGCGGCGATCCGGCTTCGCAATCGGTTGCGTTGACGTCTCCAGGCGTGGTCTATAAGGACCTGCTGATTGTGGGCGGGCGAAATCCAGAGACTTTGCCTGCGCCGCCGGGACATGTTCGGGCCTACGACGTACGGACGGGGAAACTGCGCTGGGAGTTTCATACCATTCCACGGCCCGGCGAGTTCGGTTATGACACGTGGTCGAAAGATGCGTGGAAGACGATCGGGGCTGCG
>QIAI01000315.1 GCA_003224995.1 Acidobacteriota bacterium | reverse complement strand
ATACGCCGAAGCCCATCGAAGCGATTCCGGTCAAGGTCCAGAAACTCGAAGAGCCACTCTCACCGATACCCAGCCGAATCGCTACAGACAATGCACTCGATTCGCCAAAGGGGAGCGGCGCGACGCCTCCCGCATATACACAAACGCTCACGTCGGTGATTGCCGGGGCGTCACCAGAATGGAGCGCGGAGTTACGGGCGATTGAAAAAGATCTGGCCGTTTTCCTGGGACCGCTGGCGCGAATCATGGTGAAGCGAGCGGCGGCGAAAACAAAGAATCTGGATGAACTCTGCAAGCTGCTAGGGCAAAGTCTGGAACGAGATGAGGATCGGGACGCGTTTCTGCAACAACAAAACACACGTTCACGGAGCCGGGCCAAGACGCAAGCAATTCCCGAGGTTCCAGCCATGGTGCCGGCGACCACAGCGGTGAATCCGCTCTCCCCGCTTGGGATCACGCCGGACGCTATCGACCATGCGGCAAAGATGCTGGCGGCGCATGTGGGGCCGATTTCCATGGTGCTCGGCTGTTATCGGAGCATGTGCAGAACAGTGCAGAGCGCCGCCGGTTTCTTCGGGATGCGGGTTTTCCGGACGCTTAAGCGAAGTGCAGGTTCCGAGAAGATACGGGCTGGAAGTGCAACCCTACTCGGAAGAGAGTCTTAAACCGCAGAGCGCGCGGAGAAATCCGCAGAGGCCGGGGAGAAGGCACAGCTTTTTCTGCGATGACTTGGAATGCACCCGTAACAGCTGGCGCCTCAGGCAAGAGAAGCACTGTTGCTTCGCGAGGAAGGCTCCTTTCGGCGTCCTCTGCGATTTAAGATTTTCGTTATGAAGTGCGAACTACTCGGACGAAAGTCTTAAATCGCAGAGAGCGCGGAGAAAATCCGCAGAGCTCGCCGAGAAGATACAGTCCAGGCCAAGTAGAAGCACCCACGTGGCGACTAGTAGCCTAAGACCTCAGTAGCCTAAGACCTCGAGTACCAAAGCTCGAGTAGCCCAAAGCTCGACTACCTCCCAAGCCTCCAGTAGCCTAAGCCTCCAGCAGTTTGATGGCTTCGACCAGGCTCTTGCGCATGCGGCGGAAAGATTCTGCCAGTCCCGCGATTTCGTCCTTGCTCGACATTTCGAAGTCGGGCGCATCCATGTTGCCCAAGCTCACCTCATTGGCAAGTTTCGACAGGTGATTGACCGGGCGGGTTACGAGATAGAAGAGCATCAAGTTCAGGGCGAGCACCAGCACGGCGAAAACCGCGGCGAGCGAAGTCATGAACACAACGAATACTGCTCTCGCCCTCTGCACGGGTAGCTTCACCGGAGCGGTCACAATCTGCGCTCCTACAACGTCGTTCAACTTCCAGCCAAAGCCGTTATTGCTGCCGTAGCGCTCGATAACGGTGCGCGGCGCATTTTCCGCGGTATCGTGGCAATCCAGGCACTTGCCATCTTTGATCTTCAGGGGACGCGCCATGTAAATCGCTTTGCCGGCTGGGGTGTCTCGTTCACCAACCTGCTCGCTGAGATCGGGCGACTGGCGGAATACGTTCACGATGTCGGCTTCCCAATCATTGGCGCGGTTCATAGGATTGGTGGGATTGAGAGTGGCTTCCTTGTAGGAGTACTCCGGAAATTTCTTGTGCAGTTGTCCGAAGTATTGGTTCGCGGAATAAGCGGGAACAATCTGCGGCAGGAAGGAGTACTTGATTTGAGTTTCGAGCAGGGGCTTGATCTGGGTGGAAGTGTAGGAGCGCACGGCCAGAGCGGCTTCCATCATGATGCGCGCATTTTCCATGATTTCTTCTTTGGCATTGCGCTGCAGCAGACGATTGGCGAAGTACCCCACCGCGGCGAAGCCGATTGCGAAGACAAGGAAGAGTACGAGATTAAACTTCACGATCAGTTTCATTGCTATTCCCTCCCCGAGGGCGTTTTGGCGCTTTCGGTTGGCGCGGCGGGAGAATTTTGCTGATATTTCTCAGGATGCAAGACGCGGTCCCATTCGGGATACTCGGCCAGATGGGGTTCCACGGCCTTGCGGAAGTCGGCATCGCGGAGGCGAGATTGGAAACGCTGTTCGAAGGTTTTGCGGCCTGCTCCCAACTTCAGCCACGGCTCGACCTCTGCGTAGGTAACGTCATGGTCGTGCTTGGGTTCCGCGGCCTTCTTGCCGGCGAAATGCGAGAGGCGCGAAGGCAGGGTGTCGCGAAAAGGCTGCGGCATGGATGCCAGAAATTCTCCATCGGGGCGGTTGCCGACAACCACGTGCTTCGGCGGACGACGGGTGAAGAACTGACCGGCTTTGGCGGGTTGTCCGCGATCCGCCGCCTCGAAAATAGTGGCCGTGCCAGTTTCGATGTAGATGTCAGCGGCCCCCGAAGCGGAGTACAGGATGATCGAACCGCTCCTCGCGGTTGCCGATAACAGCGGGCTGCCGTAGTGGTAAGCGCCGCCATTGGCAGGGCTTTCGCCTTTTAGCCAACCACTCATGAGAACCAGGTCGGCACGGGTATCGGACTTCCCACCCGCCGATCGAACCCAAACCCGGGTGCCTGGACCGATGGCAACCACGGCGCCGCCAGCGAAATCAGCCTGAACGAACCCTGGCGACGAGGTTTCGACGATGTCGCCGGTTTGAAATCGCATGCCCTCGGCGGCGCGAAGCACCGCGGTGCCGCGAATAATCCGTGGAGCACCTTCGACCATGGTGAAAGTGCCCGCTTCCTGGGCGAGAACGAGAGCCGGCAAGCACAACCAAGTCAAGACAGCGAACGCGCGATTCATACATCCCCCAAGACGACCTGCAACTCCGTCAAACAGCGGACCTGGCAAAGCCCGGTATCATACCTCGAATTTGTCACGAACTCAGCCACCATCGTCAACGCGATGGATGAGACGGAAAACGCCGCTATGGTTTTATCGGGAGATTGCGTCTTTGAGTTGCGTCCCTGTGTGAATCGATGATGAAAATCTTGCGGCGAGTGAAATGAACCAGGGATAGCTGGACGGTTTGGCGGAGTGAAGAGAAATCAAGGGCAAGGAGAACCGCGACCAGAGCAAGGAACCGCGCCGGATTCGAAGCGAGTCCCGAGCCATGCGCGGTGAATCGCAATGAGCAGCCCTGATTTTCGAGAAGCTTGCCAAGTATCTTGACAAGCCAGCCAGAGTGGAGTAGATTCCCGGCACTCTGTAGTCCTCGTTTCCCAGTTGTTCGGCCCAAGCATCAACTCAGTTTCCCCCTGAAAGACAGTGACGGCCCCCGCACGGCTATACGACGGGAGAGCCAAAAGGCAAGCGTACGAAAGCAGAAATGCTTTACGGCAATTTCGCCGTGCTGTGCACGGCGAGGGGAGGCTATTGTTCGATGAATTGCTCACATTTTTTGCGCCAGCGGGGCAACACTGCGGTCTGGGTTCTGGTGGGATTGCTGATCACCCTAGTTTTGGGATCCACGGCCTTGGCGGCACCTGTCACCTATACGGCTTTCACCATCACCGATGGACAACTGGGGCGTTGGAAATTTCATAACGCCCGCGTAATCCTGAGGTTCGATAGCGACACCAACAACGTGCAGTTCCTGCAAATTCCCGATCCGGTTGATCCCACGAACCCACTAGCGGACATCGCCATCAACACGGTCGGAGTCGCGTCCGTCACGATCGTGACCCCGCAACGCAGCGTTCGCGCGACGTTTGCTCCGAACCAGATTTTCGTGAGCATCGATCGCGGAAGCATTGATGGCAGCGTATTAGTCGGCGGCCGAGGGGTGGGTTTCGGTTCTTTCTCCGCGACTGCGCCGGGCGGTGTCGAAGTTTCTTACCCATTGGGAATTGAAGACGGAACGGTCGACTGGGGCGACTCTCTCCTGCCGAGTGTGGGGCTATCCGGTCTCGCACTGGATCTTCAGAACAGTACTGGGTTCAGCGGGCGGGCCTGGGTCTGCCTGGGGTTCCCCGACCAAACTTGTCCCGCGCCAACCCAGGGGCTTCACACCGAT
>QIAI01000314.1 GCA_003224995.1 Acidobacteriota bacterium | reverse complement strand
TCCTCCGCGTCCCGAAAACGCGCCGCGTCCTGCCACCAACGCTCCGCGCCCTGAAAACAATCCACCGCGGAACGAACCAAATTCTCCTCGTCCGGGCAACCCTCCGCGTCCGGAGAACAATCCCTCGAGGCCAGAAATGAATGCTCCACGACCGGACAACGCTCCTCGTCCGCAGAATGCGCCTCGGCCAGAGAACGATCGCCGACCGGAAATGAACGCCCCGCGACCCGATACCGCTCCTCGGCCGCAAAGCTCTCCGCGACCAGAGAACAACCGTCCTGAGAACAACCATCCCGAGATCAACGCTCCGCGACAGGAAAGCGCTCCACGTCCGCAGAGCGCTCCACGTCCCGAGAACAATCCCCCGCGGCCCGAAAACAATCCGCCACCGCCGGAAAGTCATTTCTAATGACAGTTCATTGCAGAGACGTGAAGGCGTTTCCGCTGCTTCAGGCAGCGGAAACGCCCTCCCCGCGAACGCTGCGGCAGTTCTCGGCGCCCTCTGCGGTTTTAAGACTTTCCTCTTAGCTGCAGGCATTCTGCAGAAGAGATTGATATCGGACTCTACCGAAGCGCCAGCTCACTCTTCGCAGAGACTCCACCCCAGCCCAGCAAGGCTAGGGAAAATTCCGGAAAACATGGTCCCGGACGATACGCTCGACAAATTTTTAGAAAGGAGAGAGTCAGCCCGCCAGCAGCACAGCCGCGAGCATAAGCGAAACCACGATTGCTCCCACGCTGTGCGCCCGCACCGTTCGATAACTGGCAGGGAAGGGAAACATCAACACATCAAATATTCGCAAAAACTTATCAGGCCAAAACAGACCCGCCAAGCCAAATAAAAGGCACATCTGGGCCACAAGGCATACTTCCACACTACGCATTCCTCAGTCTCCGACCGGCTGACATTGGTTTTATTGGAAATGAATCTCCGCCAAAGTAGCACGTTACGAAGGTAACGAGGAATACCCCATTCGGGCCACCCCCGCATGGTGTCTATGCGCCCCGCTGGACCGCCCGCACGCCCTCCCCCGAGGTGCTTGCTGAACCAAATAGGCATCAGCTGCGGCACGAGCAGCCCAGCGCGACGTACATCCCAACGACAATCCCGCGGGCGTGCCCGGGGAAAGCCGTTTCAAAATTAAGGGGCCCAATCCAAGGAAGCTGGCGAGAACCGCCACGACTACGAACCGGAGCCTATCCCACCACGAACTTACGGTCGGTGATGGCGATCACGCCAACGGGTGATTTGCTGTGGAAAAATCGAATCCCATCTCCGCCCCTCCCCTTTCGTGCCACCTCTATCCCTCACCAGTAACGGTCAAGAAATGGCACCATTCCCGTGCGCTTTCCTGACAGAAAATGCCGTTCTCGCCCTATTCCGTCACAAAGCCATGTGATACTCCTGCCCGGCCCCCAATCCTTCGATCCCGATAACCGAAACCCGTAGCACGACTTATCCGGAAGTAACTGCTCGTACCCAATCCTTCCCACACCGATGGCACGTTACCTGCGAAGACCAGTGTAACTTGAGGCGAAACCCCGAAATCAGCCTTAAAGCATGGGAGAAAGCAGATGTGGAATGACTTTACACGCGGCTTAGCCGCCCTGAAATCTGTTTGGAGCGTGGGTTCCACGGCTGAAGTTGCCGAAACCGCGCCGATCGTCTTATCTCTGCCGACCGAAGATTCTCTGGCCGAGGCTCAGAATTACATTCACATGGGCCGTCATCACAGCGCCGCGATCCTTGCGGGCGACGCGCTCGAAGCTACTTTGCACCATCTCTGCCGCGAATATCGCGTGCCTCTTGCGGGCAAACCCACGATTGATGGCATGAACGCGCAACTTGCTCAAATCGGTGTCTACGACAGCCAGGTCGAGCAGAGGCTCGGGGAATTGCAATCGCTCTGGGAAAAAGCCAACTGTGGCTTATGGTCGGAAGTTTCCAAGTCCGATGTGGAAACCATGCTCGGAGAAATCCGCACCTTCGTTTCTGAGCACATTGCCTATTAGATCTGTGAAATCGCCGCGCTAGATTTTTCGTCGGCGTCCCCGCACGATTTCTAAAGACGTGCATCAGAAAGCTGGTTCCCTCGCTGCGCCGGAGAGCCCACCCCGGTGAGAACTTGGATCTGAGTTCCTTATCGCGGAATGAAAGGCCTAGGGGATGCTCCGGATGGACAGCATTTTTCCCGCAGGTAAAATGTGCGCTGGGAAACTTTCATCATGCAATCATCCGATCCTAAAAACAGCCGTGGGGAACTTATTCAATTGCTGGAAAGGCAGCTGGAGGCATTACAAAAAGAATGTTTCGGAGCTGCCACCGAATCCGATCTGCAAGAATACAAAGGGCGTCGCGACCGCATTGGCAAGCTATGCGACGAACTGTTTGAGCAAAAGTCGGCGTGAGTAAAAAATCGCTGACGTAGTAGGCAGAGCCCTGGAGAAATTGAAGCCCGGGAAAAGGAATCCCCGCGCCATCGTGTCCTGCGCGCAACCCCAATGTGCATGGTCATGAGGACTAGCCATTCCGAAAGCCGTAAATCTGACAAACTTCGGTCATTTGACCGTCCCCCGGAATGCAGGGAAACTCTCCTGCGGGGGAGGACTCATGAAAAAGCTCGGGCTAGCAGTGATGGTGTGCGTCATGGCGTCGGCTGTGGCGGCAGGAGCGCAGGATAAACCGCGTGTGTTTGTCCAAGGTAAAGGCTCGCAGGACGTGACCAGTTCCGGCAGCGGAGGAGGCGGCAAGCATTGGGGCGCATGGGGATCGAGTTCGACGATTGATTCGCATGACGAGAGCATGGAGATCTCGAAGGATCTGCAAAAGAACTGCACCGGCGTGACCGTGACGCTGAATCAATCGAATGCCGATTACTCGATTCTGATGAATCGCGAGTCGAAGAAAAATCGTGGCCTTTTGCGCAGCAATAGCCAGGTCCAGGTGGCGAACAAGGCAGGCGATGTGCTCGGCACCAATGCCACGCACACCGTAGGCAATGCGGCGAAAGACGCATGCCAGATGATTTTGGCGGATTGGCAGACGCACGGTCCCGTGAACGCACAAGAATCGCAAACTCCGGCAGCCGCATCTCCACAAGCGCCGCCTGCGGTGGTGCCGGCAGTCGCAACCCAGGGTCAACCTTCCGGAGCCCGTCTGCAGAATGCGACGGCTACCCCGGGAAATGCTCAGGTGCAGCCGGCGACCGATCCGGTGGTCACCAGCGTAACGGTTTCCACTGCGCCGGACAGCGTGGGCGAAGCCGCACGCAAACAAAAGCAGCACCAGGCTTGCCTGCAGCTCGCCAAGGACAATCCAAGCATCGTCTGCAAGTAAGGCGCAGCGCTTCGGCGTAAGTCTTCAGGGTCGATCCAAGTGGATCGGCCCGTTCTGATTGGGAAGTAAACTCTTCACGAGAATGCCTTGCGGCGCTGGCGGGATGGCCCAGCCAGATGACTTTGGATTGCTGAATACAGTGTTATCTGTGAGGGTCGGAGGAGGAAGCCGGCGTCGCTTCGAGGTCGGCCTGGCGAAGATCTGTGGCCTTATCGGGCTGGATGCCGGCTTTCAGGTCGCTCTTTTCGCAAAAGTAACGCCAGCCTTCGTGGTGATCGGACGGGGGTTGCGATTCGGCCAACTTCTTCAATGCGGACTCGGCGTTCTGGCGGCCACGAACCACTTCCACTACTCCGGCCGAGCGGTAGGTCCTAACGTTGTGCCGAATGATGGCGAAACAAGCTTGGTCTTCGTTTGTCAGAAAGTATCAGTTCCCCTCAAAGGATTGGCGGGTCCGACTTCATATTTTATGACGGCGATGATCTCGGCCGCCAG
Source organism: Acidobacteriota bacterium (assembly GCA_003224995.1). Lineage (GTDB taxonomy): Bacteria > Acidobacteriota > Terriglobia > Terriglobales > Acidobacteriaceae > Gp1-AA133. The sequence goes on along the minus strand of QIAI01000314.1, from coordinate 183 downwards.
TATCTCGGTTGGGATCAGCCGCCAGCTTGGGACGGGCTTCGTTCACCCGAATCGTGCGTCCCTGCAACTCGGTTCCATTCAAAGCGGCTACGGCAGCTTCCGCATCAACCGCTTGCTTCATCTCCACGAACGCGAAACCGCGAGGCTCGGCAGTGTCGCGGTTCATGACCATGTTGACCGTCT
>QIAI01000313.1 GCA_003224995.1 Acidobacteriota bacterium | reverse complement strand
TCCCGATTTGCGCCTTCGTCTCCCGCATCTTCTCGCGACAATCTCCCAGCAGATGATCATCCGGTTCCGGCGCATGCCCCCCAAATAAAACATCCCGATAATCGTGCACACTTTCCACCGCCACTCCGCCCTCGCGCAGCAGTTCATCGGAATAGCCGCGAGCCGCGCCCCAGAACGGATCAAACACTACGCGAATCCCTGCTTTGCGGATCACGTTCAGGTCCACAATTTCCCGCAGCCGAGACAGGTACATCCGCCGCGGATCGAGAGACTGGGACTCTGGACCTTTCTTTCCGGCCCCATTTCCGCCCGCCGCGTCGAATGCGGCGATCTCCGTCTCAATGCGCTTTGTCGCTTCCGGGAGGGCTGGCGCACCATCCGGCGTGGAAAACTTGATGCCGTTGTACTCCGGAGGATTGTGCGAAGCAGTAAAGTTGATCGCGCCATCCGCTTTCGCCTGGGTTACTGCATACGAAATGGCGGGGGTCGGCGCCGCTTCCGCGATGACCAGCGGCGTAATACCGTACGCCGATAAAATCTCCGAAGCCATCGTGCAGAGAGTTTCCCCGAGAAATCGCGGGTCCCGCCCGACGATCACCTTCGCGCCCTTGGGCTTCTGCGATACCACATAGCGCGCAATCCCATGGACCGCCCGCCGCACATTGGCGAACGTGAACTCCTCTGCCATGACTGCCCGCCAGCCGGATGTGCCGAACTTGATCTGAGTTGTCATGATGCAATCCTCACTTGCTAGGGTGCCCCATCCAAGCTCTGCTTGGTTGGGGATTTTCCGGCATAGACCCCCATGTTTTCTCGTGCCACCCCATATTGCATATTATGGACCTGTGGGAATGTGATGACTTCACAAGCGGCAAGTGATGTGCGCCGCCGAATGCGTAGGAATTGCCCCGAGATTTTATATGACCAACAAGAGACTCGTCCTCACCACCGCCTCCTCGCAGGAAGAAGCCAGGAAACTGGCCAACGCGCTGCTCGAGCGCCGCGTCGCCGCCTGCGTCAACATCCTGCCCAAAATCGATTCGATTTATCGCTGGAAAGATAAGGTAGAAGTAACCCAGGAGTTTCTCTTGCTAATCAAGACTACCCAGTCCGCAATGGAAAAGCTGCGCGACGCCATCCAGGAACTGCACTCCTACGAAATCCCCGAATGCATTGTCCTGCCCATCGAAGACGGAAGTGAAACGTACCTGAAGTGGATCGACGAGTCCGTAAAATAGTGGAGCGACGGGCGTCCTCGCCCGTCCCAGGGTACCCTCGATTGTGTGGGCCGGCTCTTCGTATTCCTTCCGCAAACCGCGAGTCCTGCCGACCCCGCTCGTTGTTCTTTGCGTCCTTCGCGCATTCTTCGCGAACTTCGCGGTAAAGCTTTTATCAAACCGCTACACTAAATCCCCGCCAGCGCCTGCTCCATATCCTCCACAATATCCCCCACATCCTCAATCCCCACTGAAATCCGGACCAGCCCATCCGTAATTCCGATCGCCTTCCGTCCCTTTTCGCCAACCGCCGCATGCGTCATGGTGGCCGGATGCGAAATCAAAGTCTCCACTCCCCCCAGCGACTCGCCCAGCGAGCATACCTTGACCCTGCGCAACATCTTGTTCGCATTCGAAAGCGATCCGGTCTCAAACGAAATCATCGCTCCGAACCCCGACATCTGACGCTTCGCCAGGTCATGCTGCGGATGATCCGCGAGCCCGGGATAGAAGACTTTCTTCACCTTTTTATGCCCTGCCAGAAACGCCGCCACCTGCCGCCCGCTCTCATCATGCTGCTTCATGCGCGCCGCCAGCGTCTTCACCCCGCGTAGAATCAGCCAGCACTCAAACGGAGACAGGATCGCTCCCGCGGCTTTTTGCAGAAACGCCAGCTTCTCCACCTGGACCGGCCGCGTGCACACCACGACTCCTCCCAGCCCATCGCTGTGCCCGTTCAGAAATTTCGTGGTCGAATGCACCACCATGTCGGCTCCCAGCGCAATGGGCTGCTGGAAGTAAGGAGACATGAAGGTATTGTCGACCACCAGATCCACTTTCTTCGGACGGCACACCCGGCTGACTGCTTGAATGTCGGTCAGCGCCATCAGCGGGTTCGTGGGCGTCTCGATAAAGACCATGCGCGTGTTTTTTTGGATCGCGCGCTCCACATTCCGCACCTCCGACGTATCCACGTAGGAGAACTCCAAGCCAAAATCCGCCCATACCTGGTTGAACAGCCGAGGCGTCCCGCCATACAAATTGTGCCCGCACACCACATGGTCGCCGGCCTTCAGCGTGGTCACAATCGCATTGATCGCGGCCATGCCGCTGGCAAACACTTTCGCCGCCACGCCGCCTTCGAGCGCCGCCAGATTCTGCTCCAGCCGGTCGCGCGTGGGATTGGAGACGCGCGCGTACTCGTATCCCTTATGCTTCCCGATTTCTTGTTGAACAAAAGTCGAAGTCGCAAAAATCGGAGGCGCCACCGCCCCCGTCAACTGATCCGGCTCTTGCCCCACATGAATCGCACGCGTAGCAAATCCCGCCTTTTTCGTTTTCATAGATTTTTTGCTTTAATTACTGCTGCCAGATCAACCACTGGATCGCGTTGGCACTTCTTTGCGACCTTCGCGGCTTCTCTTCGCGACCTTCGCGGTTAAAAGCTCTTCTCCCCGATCGCATCCACCCCGAAGACTGAAGACCGACTACCGACGACTGCCCCTACACCCCACCCTCAAAGATCTTCTTCGAAAGGTACCGCTCCGCCGAATCCGGAATAATGGTCACCACGCGCTTCCCCGCACCCAACCGTCGCGCCAACTCCAGCGACGCGTATACGCTGGCCCCGCCGCTCGATCCTGCCAGCACGCCTTCTTCTGCCGCCAGCCGCTTCACCATCCCGAAAGCTTGCTCATCGGTCACCATCATCACTTCATCGCAGACTGTACGATCGAAATTCTTCGGAATGAAACTCGCCCCAATGCCCTCGACCTTGTGCGGGCCAGGCTGCCCACCACCCAATACCGACCCCTCGGTCTCCACCACGATCGTGTAGGCGTGCGGCAAGCGTTCCTTCACATAACGCGCTATGCCTGTGAATGTTCCAGCCGTGCCGGAACCTAGGGCGAGCCCATCGATCTGCCCATCCATCTGCTCAAAGATTTCACGTGCGGTAGTTTCGTAGTGGTAATCAGGATTGGCGGGATTTTCAAACTGCCCGGCCATGAAGGCCCCAGGCGTGGAGGTGACTAACTCATTCGCGCGGGAAATCGCGCCGCTCATGCCCTCGTCCTCCGGGGTGCGCACCACCTCGGCGCCGAGGGCACGCATGATCAGCACCTTTTCTTCGGAAAACTTCTCCGGCACGAACAACGAGACCTTGTAGCCGCGCTTCACCCCGATCAGCGCCAGCCCGATCCCGGTGTTTCCGGCCGTTGAATCGCTGCCCGATCCTTTACGCTCCCGCCCGGATTCAGATACTCCAGCTTGGCAAACACGTTCGCCGATCCTGGCGGGACCAGCCGCTTGAACTGGAGCATGGGAGTTTCGCCGACGAGTTCGGTTATGTCGTCAGCAACACGCAGGCGTGAGATCGTGGTAGCGTTTCGCACAGTCCAGACTAAGAAAACTCAGCCATCACCGTCAACGTCACTTCTGCACCGGAGTGTTCACCGGTGCCGAGTTCGAAACCGCAGCCCGATCTTGCCCGGCATAGTAACCGCTCTTGGTCCTGACCGTCAGCTTGCCATAACCCTTCGCTTTGGCATCCACTTTGATGGTCCGGTATCCACCCGCGCTCTTGGGGTTCGTGGGCTTGTACTGTAGTGTGTACTGATTGCGAATATCGTGCGCCACCGTGCGGCTGATCGCGTCCACTTCATCCAGACTCTTGGGGAAGAATGCCATCCCTCCGGTCTTCTCCGCGATAAACTGCAGCGCTTTGCGTGCCTTGCGCTGCTTCTCTTCGCCTAACAACCCGATGGCATACACCGTAGGCCCATTCTCTTCCTGCAGCCGCCGAATGGCTTGTTCCAGGCTCTCCTGGCTCTCGTTGTCCTCACCATCGGTGACCACAAAAAGCACGCGCTTGTCCAGCTTAGCGCTCTTTTTCAGATGATCGGAAGAAGCTACGACCGCATCGTAAAGCGCCGTCCCGCCGCGCGTGTCGACCTTCTCCAGCGCCTCGCGCATCTTGCTCAGGTCGGCCGTGAAGTCCTGATCGAGATAGTACTCATCATTGAAGTTGACGATGAACACCTCATCCTGTGCGTTACTCGACTTCACAAGATTGATGGCCGCCTTGTTCACCTTATCCCGCTTTTCCCTCATCGACCCCGAATTGTCGATCACGATCCCCATGGCTACCGGAATATCCTCACGCCGGAACGAAATAATGGCCTGCGGCCGCCCGTCCTCAAGCACCGTGAAGGACTGTTTGTCGAGGTTCGTCACCAGGCGCTGCTTGTCATCCACCACGGTGGCATGCAGCACCACTTCCTCCACCCGCTTCGTAAAGACGAAAGAACCTTCTTCCTGATCGGGAGTCGCTGACTTGTCTGTTTTCTGGTTGGGATTCGTCTGGTTGGGATTGGCCTGGTTGGGATTTGCCTGGTTGGAGTTGGTCTGGCTAGGATTCGCCTGTTTGGAATCGGTCGGCGATGTGGACGGAGAAGCCTGCTCGTTCTTCGAATCCTGGCCTGTGGAGCGACGGGCGTCCTCGCCCGCCGAACCTGAGGCCTGCGCCGCCTTCGCCACCCCCGTCGGAAATACCTCCGCCGGGGCCGGATTCTGCGGCTCCGCTTTCCAACTTAAAAGTAGCAGGAGAAGAGTTGCCGGAAGAGCCCAGCTACTCCGCAGGTGCATAGTATCCCGTCTTCGCATAAACCCGGAGAGGTGGCAACCCCTTTGGCGGAAGTAATTTCACTTTTATCTTACGCCATTTGCCATCTTTTATCGGGTTCGTCGGACGGTATCCCAGCACATATTGATTGCGCAGTTCGATCCCGATCTTGGTCGCCACATCCGCCAGATCGTTTGGATTGTCGATCGTGAACGCGCGCCCCCCGGTCAGTTCCGTGACATCACTCAGCAGCGCCGGACCCAGCTTTTCTTCTTCGGTAGGAAAATAATGATCGTAGATGCCGACGGCATAAATCAGCACGTCAGCCTCTTTCACCATCGACTTGATCTCCCCCTCGGTATAGCGGCTGTGGTTGTCGCCGCCATCGGAGATGATCAGCATGGCCTTTTTCGGATACTTGGCGTGTCGCATTTTGTTCACGCCCAGGTAAATGGCATCCAGCAGCGCCGTACGCCCTTTGGGTACGGTGTACACCAGCTTTCCCTGAATATCTTCGATGGAGCTGGTAAAGTCGCTGACTTCCTCCGGCTTGTCCGCGAAGGTAATCATGAAAAACTCGTCCTGCGGATTCGCCGTCTTAAAGAACTCCAACACCGCCTCACGCGCCCGCTCGATTTTCGAGCTCATACTGCCGCTCATGTCGAAAATCACGCCCAGCGATACCGGCGCGTCCTCGCTCGAAAACGACTTAATCTCCTGCTGACTCTTCCCCTCAAACACCGTGAAATTTTCTTTATCCAGGCCCGTGACCAAGCGGTTCATGGGATCCGTAATAGTGACCGGCACCAGCACCAGTTCCACGGTCGACTTCAATGGCCGGGTATGCGGGCTGAAATCCTTTTCCAATTCCTTAATCCCGTCAGACGGCGGCTTGGGCTCCATCCGCGGCTTGATATGGACATCATCGTCCGTATTTTGCGCATACATGGCGGTTGGAAGGCCGATCAGCAAGACGAGTAAAGCGAGGACAGACACGCAGACGGAGAAACGGTCGGTACGCAGCATGGTCCTGATCCCGGTATTGGTGTGGTCCGAGAGGCGGTTCCGAACTTGGGCCTTGAGGGAAGACCCGCTCCCACAATCGCGGGGCATAAACTACCTCATTAGGGCGGATCGTATCACAGTTCTTTCACGGCGCACTCGGAGAAATCCGGTATTTTGTCAAGAATTTGTCAGGTTTGTGCCTGATCGAATCGCCCGTCCACTGTGCCATTCCTTCAAAACTGACCTGGCCGGCGAGAGTTGGTAAAATGTTGCGCTTACATGGCTCACATCGTTCCTTTTCGCGCCCTGCGTTACGACCCGAAACGTGTCAACCCATCCACAGTGGTTACCCAGCCTTACGACAAGATCACTCCCGCGGCGCAGGAACGTTACTACGCTGCCAGTCCGTATAACCTGGTGCGCCTCATCCTGGGAAAACATGCGCCTGCCGACAACGACCAGGCCAATGTTTACACCCGCGCCTCCACCTTCTTTGGTGATTGGCGTCGCCAGGGCATCTTTCTGCAAGATCCCCAGCCCTCGCTCTACGCCTATGCTCAGAAGTTCACTGTGCCCGGAACTTCCTCCACGGCCGAACGTCGCGGATTCATTGCCTTGGGCCGAGTGGAAGATTATTCCGCAGCGGTGGTATTCCGTCATGAACAGACTTTGGCCAAGCCCAAAGCCGATCGGCTGCAACTCCTGCGCTCAACCCGGGCCCACTTCGGTCAGATCTTCATGCTCTACAACGACACCGGCGAAATCGATGCACTTCTG
>QIAI01000312.1 GCA_003224995.1 Acidobacteriota bacterium | reverse complement strand
ATAGTTGTATTTGCCTGTGATGTGGCTCCTTGACAGCCCCCTACCCCCGCCGCACAATGTGACGCAGTATCGGCAGGCAGGCCCCCAGGAGTCCCTGTTTAAGCTCCCGAGAAAGAAGCCTGCCTGAAGAGGGGGCGCACGTGGAACGTCTGAAAGGTACGGTCAAGTGGTTTAACAACGCAAAAGGATACGGCTTCATCGGTCGTGACGATGGACCCGACGTGTTCGTGCATTACAGCGCGATCACTACTGAAGGCTACAAGAGCTTGCAAGAAGGAGACACAGTCGAGTTCGAGATCACGCAAGGCCAGAAAGGCCCTCAGGCGGCCAATGTGAACAAGGCTTCCTGAGAGATTGCTTTATCCTTCTCCCCCAACTGACCTGTTGACGCCCAGATAGTAGTCCAGGCCGGTTTATCTCGCCCCTCGCGTCCGTGCAGAGTCCTGTCCGTCCTAGGTTCGCTTCCGCTCTCCATTGAAGTTGTTTAAGCTGGTGTTCTGCATGGATAACAAAGCCATCGCCAACCTGCTGTTTGAAACTGCCGATTTGATGGAAATCGACGGCCAGGATTCGTTCCGCATTCGCTCTTACCGGAATGCGGCGCAGGCTATCGAAAATCTGCCACAGCGGGTCGCAGACCTGATCTCGGAACCCAAGAAGCTGCTCGACATCCCCGGCATCGGAAAGGGCATGCTGAACAACCTGCAGGAGCTGTTTAGAGAGGGGCGCCTCCCCATCCATGTGACGCTGCTGGAGAAGTATCACCCTTCAATGCTGCAGTTGTTGAAGATTCAGGGGCTCGGACCGAAGACGATTGCGCTCATATGGAGCGCTTACCAGGTCTCGGATATTGATGGGGTCGAGAAGCTCGCGCGCGAAGGTAAAATCCGCACCCTGCCCCGCATGGGAGAGAAGCACGAACTCAAGCTGCTCAAGGCGATCGAGGATTACCGGCGGATTGGCGGGCGCTTCCTGATCGACCACGCGGAAATCGAAGCCGAGAAGTTGGCAACCTACCTTTCCACCATTCCAGGCATCGATAAGATCACGCCAGCGGGTTCTCTGCGCCGCGGGCGCGAAACGGTTGGCGATCTTGACGTCCTGGTGACCGGGAAATGCTGCGTCGATGACGGGCAGCGCGCGGCCGCGATTCAGCACATCGCGAAGTATCCGCCGCTCATGGATGTGATCGCCAGTGGCGATAACAAGATCAGCTTCCGCCTGCGCAGCGGGATGCAGGTAGATGTGCGCCTGTTGTCGCCCGAATCCTTCGGCGCCGCAATGCAGTACTTCACCGGTTCCAAGGGTCACAATGTGGCACTCCGTCAGCGCGCTCTCAAGATGGGCTACACCCTCAGCGAGTACAGCCTGGCGGAACTCGCGGGGGGAAAGCCGGTAGCGGGGAAAACCGAGGAGGAGATCTACGCCAAGCTGAATCTGGATTACATCCCTCCGGAGATGCGCGAGAACCTCGGGGAAATCGAGCTTGCGGCCGAGCACAAGCTTCCCCAACTACTCACTGCCACCGACCTGCTGGGTGACGTGCACATGCACACTGTCGAAACCGACGGCAGGAACACGATTGAAGAGATGGCAGCGGCGGCCAGAGCGTTCGGCTATAAGTACATGGCTATTACGGATCATTCCAAAAACCTGGCGTTCGCCAACGGGCTTGACGATCAGCGCGCCCTGGCGCACATCCAGCGCATCCGCCAGGCCGGCGATCGCATGGAAGGGATCAAGATTTTTGCCGGGGTGGAGGTCGTCATCCTGAGCGAAGGTGATCTTGACCTCTCCGATGACGTGCTGGCGCAGATGGACATCGTGATTGCCAGCGTGCACTCGCTCTTTAACCAGGAGCCCGAAAAGATGACCGACCGGCTGTTGAAAGCGATCCACAATCCGAATACGTCGATCCTGGGGCATCCCACGGGGCGGCAACTTCTTCGCCGCGATGAGTATCCTTTCGACATGGAAGCGGTCCTCAGGGCCGCGGCACAAAATCGAGTCGCCATGGAGTTGAACGCCTATCCGGACCGTTTGGATCTAAGCGACGTTCACCTGCGGCACGCGAGGCGACACGGAGTGAAGATTGTCATCAACACAGACTCACATCACACCTCGCACCTCAGCAAAATTCGCTATGGAGTTTTGCAGGCGCGCCGGGCATGGCTGACGAAGGACGATGTTCTGAACACCCTGCCGGCTGATCAATTCGCGAGGGCGATGAAGCACGCGTGGTGACGGCAGGAACGGACCCATCGCGTCCGGGCGGGCGAGGATGCCCGCCTCTCCACCGTCTATTTCGGAATTCGATCTTCCATTTGCTCTCGAATTAAAGCAGAACGCCGAGCACGCCCGTAGCGATGAGAGCAATCGCCCACAGCAGATCGAGATTGAACCAGGACTTCCGCAGTATGCCCACTCCGAACTTCTCGAATACCACGAAAGCCACGACTGCGGTTACCAGTAGATAGCCTAGGGCGTGCAAGCCAGTCGCGAGCAAGGCAGTGGCAGGCGTGCTTCCGTTCATCAAGGCTGCATGATGCGCGTGTTCCGCGGGCACGCTCATTGCCAAGAACAACGGCACAACCATCAATCCGGCCCCATGAGCCGACGCCATCAGAAACGACCATAGGGTCAACCCGCTTTTGCTCACGCGCATGCTTGCCCACCTGGGGTGACGATGACGCAGCAGCCGACTGATGCCGAACCCAATGAGGATGGCTGCAACCAGCCAGCGCAACCACTGCAGAGGCATTGCCGCGCCTACTCCCAAGGCGAGCAGGATGGCTGCTGCTACGGCCAGTGCGTGTCCGACGCCTAGCGGCAACAAGGCGGACAGCACTGCCCCGCGGCGCCTCTCCTGTAATCCCAGCGCGACTGCGAACAGCCATCCCATGCCCGGATTGATTCCGTGAAAGGCGCCGAGTCCCAGCAGCGCCGCCCACGAGCTTGTCATCTCACCCATCGAGTCGCTTTCAGGAAAAACAATACGAGTCCGACGATGCGTCGCCGCCCTCGAGATGCACCTGGTGGGGACGGAACTTGTCGACTTCAAGAAAAAACTTGCTGTCGAGTTGCATTCCGCCGTTGCCGGTATCGATTTTCGCCATCCATCCCTGGATGCCATCGGGATAGAACTGCTCGTCCCAGGTGCGATAAAGCGAGTTGGTCACGTAGACACGCTTTCCGTCGCGGCTGATCTCGACCATCTGCGGAGCGCCATTCAAGGCCGTCTGCGGATTTTTCGGATGG
>QIAI01000311.1 GCA_003224995.1 Acidobacteriota bacterium | reverse complement strand
CGTGCCTTATGAAGTCGACAATAATCTTTCGAACTTGTTCGAGAATGCTTCCGGAGCAGCGCCAGACACGCTCGATCCGGCAACCCCAGGGTGCACGCAGGCGACCTGCAAAGGATTCACCTTCAGCCTGGTCGGACCAGGGACGGGGCACCTGCTGTACGACAACAACTTCAACAACTTTGAGCCGCGGCTGGGATTTGCCTGGGATCCGTTCCGCAACGGCAAGACGTCGGTGCGGGGCGCGTTCGGCATTTTCCATGATCGTGTGTTCGGCAACCTGTTCGGGAATGCTACCAGCAACCCGCCCTTCCAGCAGACGCCATTCTTCGAGCCGGTCTTCAACGTGTTCAGTGGCGGAGCTGTACAACCGGAAGCCGTGCCCCTGCCGACTACCGTGCAGACCAGCATTCACTCCGTGGACGGGGCAGGATTTTTCCCGACGATTATTGCCAAGCATTTTCCGATGCCTTACACCTCGAGCTGGAATTTTGGGATTCAACGCGAATTGTTTCGGGATCTTACGATCGACGTGAACTATGTCGGGAACCGAGGCTTTCACCAGTTCCGGGTGGTGGATGGCAATCCACCTCAGCCGGGACTGGTGGCAGCCAATATTGCCGGTGGCGCCGACCCGGCACAGCTGACCTTCAATACTCTGTGGTTTGGTGGACCGGGACTGCAATCGGTGAACAACACCGCCTTCTTCTCGGCTGCAATGAACGAGGCCATTGGCGATTCCTGGTACCACGGCATGCAGATGAACGTGACCAAGCGCTTTAGCCGAGGATTCCAGATCCAGGGTGCTTACACGTACGCGCATTCCATTGATGACTTCTCCGATCCGCTAGTCGCTTCGGAAAAAACCAATCGCACTTTCCCGCGCAACAGCTATGCTTTGCAGAACGAGCGCGGCAGCTCTGGCTTCGATGTTCGGCACCGTTTGGTGATCAATTATGCGTGGGACCTGCCGGTGGGCCGGGGCCGCGCTTTCCTGAACTCCGGATTTGTCGGCAAGGTGCTGGAGGGTTGGCAGTGGGCCGGCATCACTACCTTGCAGAGTGGGCATCCGTTTGATTTGTTCGGGAACAGGGACTCGGAGCACACGGGATTCTCGGGTCGTTTGGATATGGTGGGGAATCCGGCTCTGCCCTCCGGACACGCGAAGAATGAAACTGGTGTCAGTTGGGATGCGTTCGCGCTCGCGCCGTATGGGCGGGCCGGCGATGTGGGCAAGAATCGATTCTTCGGGCCGGGCTACAACAACTGGGACATGGTGATGTCGAAAGACACCACGATCACGGAGCGGATGAAGCTGCAGTTCCGCACGGAAGTGTTCAACGTGTTCAACCGGACGCAATTCGGGCAGCCGGGCAACTTGTATCAGAGCCCGGGCACATTTGGTGTTTCCAACGACACCATCAGTCGAGCGGATGGAACCACGTCTGCGCGGCAGATGCAGTTTGGGTTGAAGCTGCTTTTCTACAAGCAGGTGTTAGCTTTTGGCCTTTAGCTCTTAGCCAAGCCCGTACGGCTTGAGCTAATGGCTAAAGGCTAAAAGCTTGTAGCGAAGACCCCGAGACTGTTTCCTCAACCGACTATTTTCCGAACATCGGGTAATGGCTGGCGGCTCCCATCAAGAATAAGAGTGGGATGCTTAGAACCGCGTTGGCGCGGGAGGCCAGAAATGCCATGCGGGCCATGCGCTTGGCTTGCTCGGGGATGGGCGTGCCGTTTTGCGCGTTGTCCCGGGTCCATGCAATCAGGCGTTTCTGAATACGCCAGATCACTCCCCAGACATTGAGCATCATCACCCAGCCGATACCTCCGCCGATGCCGATCGAGAGCAGGCGATTGCTTTGCCAGCCCTGGTCGTTGAGGGTGAGGAAAAGCCAGGAGGCGATGGTGACGACGACCAGGTAAATCACTGCGATGACGGCACCGTTGTCGAGGGCGCCTTTTCCGGGAATGAGGACGGCATAGAGAACTCCCCAGACGACTGTCCAGATCACGAAGAATGAGAGCATGACGTGTCCGACGGAGCCGCCTCCATTGCGCGCGTCGGTGCCGACGATGTTGCCGAAGTAGGCGAGGCCGGCGAGGACGGTTAACACTGCTGACATGCGGAACCACCAGAGCGCGCGCGGCATCAGCGCAGGGACGACTTTGCCTTTGGTGGCGGCGTCGAGTTCTTTTTGGAAGGGGACATTGATGAGATTGAAGAAGTAGAGCAGGCCGATCCAGGTAATGCCGGCGAGGAAATGGATCCAGCGCGCGATCATGAGGAAGTTGGTGTTGAAGTCGGTGGGAAGATGGACGTTCGGCATCAGCAGGTATGCGGCGAAATCGAGCATAGGTCCTCGCTAAAGGTAAGGGCGGATTGTACAACATGGTTACAGATGAGGGTGGGTTAGGTGCGGTTTCGAAAGTAGGTGTAGAAAGTCTAAGAATATGAGAGTGGAAGACGAAAGAATTTAACCGCGAAGTTCGGGAAGAAAGGCCGCTAAGCTCGCGAAGAACGGCAATCACGGCCCAGAGAAACGCAGATCACGCAGATTGTAGACAAGGAACGAAATGGTGAATCGCGGAATCTCACGCTCAGGAATTTTGATCTGAAAATGCTCATCTGCCGTACAAAAGGTTGGCTTACCTGGCGTACGCGGGCTGTCTCACCTGAGGTAACCGAGGCTGGTTGGTTACCTGCTTTGTTGCTTTGGAAAGCCTGCGGAAAAGTTCTCGAAATTTTGCGAAAGATGATTGCAGGATAGGTTGAAAAGTCGCGCCTGAGGCCGTATTGTACGGAGTACTGTCCAAGATGGTTCGGTATCTATGGAGTAGAGACGCCGGATTGTCGCGGGATGTCCCCCCTGGGCTTTGCAGCCGGTCGCGCCACGGGTTGCGAAGAACAGCTGATGACTCAAAGTCCAATGGCAAGGAGATCGGCAGATGGAAAACAAGCCGGCGCAAAACATCCAGGATTCTTTCCTGAACACGGCCCGCAAGGAAAAGCTCAACATCACGATCTATCTGCTGAGTGGGGTCAAGCTGACGGGCCGAATCCGTTCATTCGATAAATATTCGGTAGTGTTGGAGACCAACAATCAGGAGCAGTTGATCTTTAAACACGCCATTTCGACGGTAGTAATGGGACGGGTGCCGCATGCTCCGTTTGCCGCGCACAGTGAAGGGCGGCCAACGGCAGTGACGTCGGTGCCAACCCCAGTGCCGCCGTCCAGCGCTTCCGGCACCGAAGGATAAGGCGCTCTCCAGTTGGGCAAAGCAGACTCAAAAAACTCCCGCAAAGGCGACGTGCGTTTCTGGTCGGGCTGGACTACCGAGTACGGAGTCGCAAGGCGGTGAAGCGCTCGTTGACCTCAGGCGCGCAAGCGGCGCGCGACGCGGCGACCAGCGTGGCTGCCGGGGCCAAGCCTCCGAGCATGCCCGAGTTCAGCGCCGACGAATCGCTCGATGAGTTGCGCACGCTGGCGACCAGCGCCGGTGCGGTGGTGGTTGGTGAAGTGTTGCAGCGACGAGATCGTCCCGATCCGGCGACCTTGATTGGCGCGGGCAAGCTGGAGGAGATTCAGGGTGCGGCGGCTTCCGCCGACGCCGACCTCATTCTTTTCGATCACGATCTGTCGCCCTCCCAACAAAGAAATATCGAGCGCATTTTGCACAAGCGGGTGATTGACCGTACCCAGCTGATTCTCGACATTTTTGCGCGGCACGCGAAGACCCGCGAAGGCCAATTGCAGGTGGAGCTGGCGCAACTCGAGTACATGCTGCCGCGACTGGCGGGGCGAGGCGTGGAGATGTCGCAGCTGGGTGGCGGAAGATTTACCGGCGGATCCGCCACGTGAAGGAGCAGATCGAGAACGTGCGGCGCATTCGGGCGCAGCAGCGGCAGCGGCGGGAGTCGGTGCCCGTAGCTACGGTGGCGCTGGTCGGGTACACGAACGCGGGGAAGTCCACCTTGTTTAATGCGCTGACCAAAGCGGAGGTGTTGGCGTCTTCGCAGATGTTTGCCACGCTGGATCCCACGATTCGCGGAGTGGACTTGCCATCGCGGCGGAAGGTGCTTCTCTCGGACACGGTGGGATTCATTCGCAATTTGCCGCATACGCTGGTGTCGGCGTTCCGCGCGACGCTGGAGGAAGTGCAGCGGGCGGCGCTGGTTTTGCATGTTTCGGATGCGGGCAGTCCGTTAACGGCGGAACAGGATGCGCAGGTCGAGTTGGTGCTGAAGGAACTGGAGGCGGAGAAAAAGCCTCGGCTGCACGTGATGAACAAGATTGATCTGCTGGAGCCCAAGCAGCGCGAGGCTTTGCGCGACGATGCGCGCACCGTACATGTTTCAGCGGTGCGCGGGATTGGAGTGGCGACGCTGCTGGAGCGGATTGACCAGGTGCTGGAGGAGGATCCGGTGAGCCGAGTGAGGCTGAGCGTTCCGCAGAAAGAAGGGAAAGTGCTGGCCATGCTGGCGGCGCAGTCGCGGATCTATTCGCGGGAGTATCGGGATGGCGTAGTGGAGATGGAGGCGGAGGCGCCAGCTTCCGTGGTGCGGCGAGTGCGGGAGTATGTC
>QIAI01000310.1:3463-4249 GCA_003224995.1 Acidobacteriota bacterium | reverse complement strand
CTTCCAGCAAAACTTCACCGAGACCCCACGCATCGGCCCGCATCGGCCACCTCGTGCATCGGCCACCGCGTGCATCCGCCCGAATCATCCCAACCCTCTATCTTTGCGAATCGTTCGCCCCGTGCAATCCGAATGGCCAAGCTCAATCTGCGTTCCTCTGCGTAATCTGCGGCCCCCTATGCTTAAATCTCCGCTGTGAAACTAAAAATCGCCTGGATCGGCAAAACCAAAGATCCAGCCATCCAATCTCTCACCGCCGAGTACCTCAAGCGCATCTCGCGCTATGCTGACATTGAAGCCCTGCCTCTTGCCGACCAATCCGCTCTCCTTAAATTGCGCGAAAAGAGCGGCGTCCGTCCGGCGCACACCCTCGTTCTCCTAGACTCCAGCGGCAAGTCCCTCACCTCCGAGGAGTTTGCCCAATTCCTCCAGAACCATCAGAATCGCAATCCTCACCCGCTTGTCTTAGCCATCGGTCCCGCGGACGGCTTCTCCGACGAAACCCGCGAAGCCGCCGCAGCTATCCTTTCTCTTGGGAAAATGACCCTCGCCCACGAACTCGCCCGCATCGTTCTGCTTGAGCAGATCTACCGTGCTTTCACCATTCTGCAAGGCCATCCCTACCACACCGGTCACTAACCGCGTCTCCCGCCAACCTGCCCTTCTCAGACGTAGGCGCCAGGCTCCCGGACCCGTTACACTCAGTCGCTGGAGATGTTGAATCCAGCCTAATCCTAAGGATGTGTTATGAAAGATGTTGCTCAAGTGCTTCGTACGAAGGAAGAG
>QIAI01000310.1:0-3432 GCA_003224995.1 Acidobacteriota bacterium | reverse complement strand
GAATACCGGCAACTGCTGCAAATGCCCTAATCTGACGTGCGCCAACTTACGTACAACGGGCGCACTCGCCTGTGCAGCCGCGGTCGTCACTGCCGCGGCTTTTGTTTGCTCAAAAGCTGAGCTCTTAGCGCGTCACTGTGGCCTGATAACTCACCGTCAACCAGTGCCCGCTTCGCCGCACCCATACTCGAGTGAACCGGTAAGGCCCGCTGAACTCTTCCCCCAATTCCTTGCCTTTCACATCCGCGCGCGCCGTCACCACTGCCGTATTCCCGTAAAGCCGCACCACCATCTCCGTGACGTCGATGGAGTCGTACCGCAATTGTGCCGTCTTTCGCGCCGCAATGGTTTCTGCCTTCCCGATCACCTGGCCAAGCGGACTGATTGCGACGTAATCTTCCGCCAGCGTCCGTTCCGAAAAATTCGCATCGCGATGAATCGCCGCCTCCTTCGCCTGCTTTTCCAGGTCCACGATTTCGCGAACCGCTACTTCGTCGCGCGGTCCCGTCGCATTGCTTTGCGGTCGCGTAGTCCGAGCCTGTGATGACGAAGTGAAGACCAATATCAGCAACAGCATTGCGCTGTTTCGTTTCATGCGGAGAGACCTCCGGACTGCACCCAGAGTGGTGGACCGTCCTTGAGATGCATACGAATCTCAAAGCGTACCAGTTCCCCAACTAAAGATGTAAGTGAACTCCAATCGGGTGCAAAGACACTGGACTCCTCGACCCTTCAGAAAATTCCACTGACGAGGCTCTCCGTCCGACGCACGACCGTTCGAGACGTGCTCCGGCAAGGCCACGACCCTGCTAATCCTGCTCCCGAGCAAAGCGAGCCCCCGAATGCCAACGACCGACGACCCAGGACCGACGACCCATCCTCAGAGGTACAATAAGAGATTCGACTCTATGCCCGACATCCGCCGTGGACTCATCATCGTGAACACCGGCCCCGGCAAAGGGAAAACCACCGCCGCCATGGGTACCGCCCTGCGCGCCGTCGGACAAGGCATGCGTGTCCTGATGTTGCAGTTTCTGAAAGGCTCCTGGCACTATGGCGAGTTGGACGCGGTCCAGGCCTTCGGCGATAAGTTTGTCATGAAACAGATGGGTCGCGGTTTCGTCAAGGTCGGGACCGAAAAGCCCGATCCACAGGATGTTCGCATGGTGGAAGACGCGTGGACCGAAGCCGAGCGCGCGATCCATTCCGGCGACTGGGACCTCGTGGTCCTCGATGAGATCAACTACGCCATCAGTTACGGTATGCTCGACCCCGCCAAAGTGGCGAAAACTCTGCAAACCAAACCCGAGATGGTGCATGTTATATTGACGGGCCGGAACGCGCACCCGGCAATCGTCGAACTGGCCGACACCGTTACCGAGATGCGACAGGTAAAACACGCCTACGAAAAGGGCGTTCAGGCACAAAAAGGAATCGAGTATTGACACGGAAAAGTAACGAAGATTTCCTAGCTCGTAGCTCGTAGCTCGTAGCTCGTAGCTCGTAGCTCGTACTCATGGCATGGTTCAAACGCCAATCCGGTGAACTCGATCCTTCCGGGGAGCGCAAAATGCGCACCGAGGGCTTGTGGGTGAAGTGTGACGGTTGCCGCCAGATTATCTGGAAAAAAGATCTCGAAGATAATCTCAACGTCTGCCCCAAGTGTGACAAGCACTTCCGTATCGATGCGCGCTCCCGCCTGGCTCAGTTGCTCGACGATAACCAATATGAGGTTTTCGACGCCAACCTGGTCTCTACCGATCCCCTGAAGTTTGTCGACCTCAAAGCCTATTCTTCGCGCCTGAAACAAGCCGCGCAGGATACCGGCCTGACCGACGCCGTCATCAATGCAGAAGGCAAGCTGAACGGACGATCCGTCGTCATGAGCGCCATGGAGTACGCCTTCATAGGCGGCAGCATGGGGGCCGTGGTCGGCGAAGTCATTACCCGCGCCATCGAGAAATCCGCGGATACGAAGCGTCCGCTGGTTATCATCTCCGCCTCCGGTGGTGCCCGCATGATGGAAGGCGTCATCAGTCTCATGCAGCTGGCAAAAATATCGGCGGCTCTTGCGCGCCTCGACGAGCTTAAGGTTCCCTACATTTCTATCCTGACCGATCCCACCACCGGCGGCGTGACCGCGTCCTTCGCCATGCTGGGCGACCTGAACATCGCCGAACCCGGAGCCCTCATCGGCTTCGCTGGCCCCCGCGTTATCGAGCAGACCATCCGCCAGAAACTTCCCCAAGGCTTCCAGCGCAGCGAATTCTTGCTCGAGCACGGCATGCTCGACGCCGTCGTCCATCGTCGCGACCTGAAACCCTACATCGCCCGCGCCCTCGACTTCATGGTCCAAGCCGCCTAACCTCCTGCCAGCAAGTAACTTCCCCAAAGCAAGCCTCCAAGCCGGTCAGTTGTTTTAAACCTGCGTTTTTGAAGGGGCAGCCTTGAAAGGGCGCAGCTTGGGTTTTGAAGGGCGCAGCTTGGGTTTTGAAGGGGCTTGGGTTTTGAAAGGGCGCAGCTTGGGGTTTTGAAAAGGCTCGGCTTGGGTTTTGAAAATGCTCGGGCTTCGGTTTTAAAAGAGCTCAGCTTCGTTTTTGAAAGAGCTCAGCTTTAGCCGAGCCAAACACCAGATTTAGAACGGTTTTACAGGCTGCGGAAGAAGTGCAAATGGAGCACGAATCGGGAAGGGCACGACCTTGGTCGTGCCGCTATGCCGTTGAATTAGGTCCGCGCTTCAGCGCCTGAGGTTCGCTTTGTGGCATCTTTTAACGCTTTTTCTAGCGCATTTTCCGCAGACTGTTTAGCCGCTGAGGTCCACCAGTCGCGAGGGGGCGCTCGGTCCTTCCTCCTGATGACATCGTCCAAAACTTAAAGCCGAGGGCCAAAAGCCGAGAGCCAAAAGCCGAGTGCCGGTCCTGACCCGAACGTCTCAATGTTGGCAATCGAGCAGATGCAATTTCGAGGCCCGGTTCTTCCGCACCGACGGCCCCAACGGCAATTTTCCGTTTACAAAACCTCCCTTTCAGGGCATGTTATCGGGGGCTTTTGAGTGTCACCGAGGCTGTGTTCTGTCTTCGTCCTCGGGAATTAATCGCCAAAACATTGGATCCTTTCAATGAATTCCAGATTCACCAACAAAACAGCTCCCGACGGTACTCAAATCCTCCAGCATGATGCCTTGGAGCGACAAACCGGCGTCCCTGACCAGGACACCGTCACCTTTCGTCAGGCCCGCGAAGCTGCCTATACTGAACTATTCGGAGAACCTTTAAGCGTCTCCCACGAACTGCTCCCACAAATTCCGCACATCGACGTATACACCTTCAAACGAACCCTCAAGCGCCGGGAAGGAGACCAGTTCGTGTACCCGCTGGTGACCGGCGGCATGAGCGACTTGCCCATGACCCTGCCCCCGCAGGCCAATCATTC
>QIAI01000309.1:1771-5865 GCA_003224995.1 Acidobacteriota bacterium | reverse complement strand
GCGCACAGCACGAAGGTGGAACAGGGCCAGCCCATTCCCGCAAACCTCATGGGATTGGATATCGGTCCCAAGACGATCGAAATGTTCGAGGAGGAGATCGCGCGGGCACGCACAATTCTGTGGAACGGTCCCATGGGCGTGTTTGAGGTGCCGGCTTTTGCGCGGGGCACATTCAAGGTGGCGCGCGCGGTCGCCGACAACCCGGGCGCTCTGTCCATTGTGGGCGGCGGCGATTCGGTCTCGGCCGTGCGGGCCGCCGGAGTGGCCGATAAGATCACGCACATTTCCACCGGCGGTGGAGCTTCGCTGGAATTCCTGGAAGGCAAGAAATTGCCGGGCGTAGACGCCCTCACCGACAAGCGATAAGCCAAGGACACGCGTGTGAATGACTTCGCGGTCCGGCTACAGTTCGAGGGCGGCAAGATGCTGGATTTTTCCGGCCCCGCCGACATCACCAAAGAAACCACGGAAGCCATCGTGAACGCGGCCAACTCTTCGCTGCTGGGGGGCGGAGGGGTAGACGGCGCCATACATCGCGCGGGCGGTCCCTCCATTTTGCAGGAGTGCACGAAGATCGCCAGTAAGATTGGCTCGCTTCCGGCGGGAAAAGCCGTGCTTACGGGCGGCGGCAGGCTGGCTGCCAAATACGTGATTCATACCGTCGGTCCGGTGTACGGCCGCGGCGGTTCGACGGTGGCAGAAACGCTGGCCAGTTGTCATCGCGAATCCATTCGAATCGCCGATGATCATGGAATTCGCTCCGTCGCCTTTCCCGCGATCTCAACCGGCGCTTTTGGTTACCCAGTGCACGAGGCGGCTTCCATATCTGTGCCCGCAGCCATTTCAGCGCTACTTGCGGCCGCTCATCTGCAACATCTGCGCTTCGTTCTTTTTGACCGGCAAATGCTGCAAGCCTTTGTCGGCGCTTTTGAGAAACTGCATCGTTCCGGGTCCATATCTCCGCTACATATCGAAAGGAAATCTCCGTGAGAAAAAAGGTAATGGCCGCTAACTGGAAAATGTTCAAGACAGCCGAGCAGGCGCGCGACTTCTTCCGGGATTTCCTTCCCCTGGTGGCGGGACATGATCGCGACGAGATGGTGGTGTGTCCTCCTTATCTGGCCATCCCAGCGTCGGTCGAAGCATGTCGAGGGTCGGCGATTGCCGTCGGTGGGCAGAATCTTCATTGGGAGAAGGAAGGTGCATTCACGGGTGAAATCAGCGCCGCCATGCTCCTGGCCGCAGGCGCGAGTCACGTGATCATCGGTCACTCCGAGCGCCGCCAATTTTTCGGAGAGACGGATGATGTTGTGAATCTAAAACTCAAAGCAGCTTTGGAAGCCGGATTGACGCCGATCGTCTGCGTGGGCGAAGTGCTGGAAGAGCGTGAAGCCGGATTGACCGAAGATGTGCTGCGCCGGCAGTGCTTGCGCGCCTTTCATGCGATTTCTGGAAAGAAGGCAGCCAAACTGATCGTCGCCTATGAGCCGGTCTGGGCGATTGGGACAGGAAAAACAGCCACCCCGCAGATGGCCGCGGATGCGCACGCCCTGATTCGCAGCGAAGCGGAAAAGGCATTCGGCGAGGAGTTCGGCCAGCAACTCCGCATTCTCTACGGAGGCTCGGTCAAACCGGAGAATGTGAAGGCCCTGATGGCCGAAAGCGAGATAGACGGCGCCTTGGTTGGAGGCGCGAGCCTTGACCCGAAGTCGTTTGCGGCGATCGTGAAATATTAAGTCGCGCCGCACTACAGCAACAAATGTCGCCTTCTCCCGTAGGCACCCTAGCGTGCCGCGACGTGCTGCATTCCGCGCCTATAGCGGCATCGATCCATCGGTAAAATACCTTATGTTTCGGTGAACTTAGGCGCGTTCGCAAGATTTTGCGGTACGCTCCGCACGCATCTTTTGTGAGTGGTTCCGATGCGTCAACCTGCGCCGAACGGCAAAAATTTACACAGCTTATCGATTTTCCTTCCAGAAAACGCTTGGCGTAGCGGTAAGGATGGAGTACTTTTGCCGCACTAGATTTTGGGGACCGCAAGCCGCACGGTCTGGGAGTGGGCGTAATCGCCGGAATGGGCAACTCGGCACTTACTCAGAGTTGCAGAGTGTCCAAACAAGGGTCTCAATTCCTCTCCCGCTAGCGTAGCTCACCACAGCCGTGCGACAACTCGGGTTCCACGAGGATCCAGCCGTGAACTCTCCTCTCCGCGCGCATACACTCGCTCTCAGCGTCCTCCTTGTTTGCAGTCTGATCTCGATCAGCGCATTTGCTGCCGAGCGTGGCAAGGCAAACGACCCGAAGAATGCGAAGTCCGCATTCGCCACCTCGGAAATCAGCATTCCCGGACCATTGCGGTCTTTTCTTCGCATGGCGGGAATCAGCCAGAAAATTTCGACGGAAGACGTAATGCC
This sequence comes from Acidobacteriota bacterium, assembly GCA_003224995.1. GTDB lineage: Bacteria > Acidobacteriota > Terriglobia > Terriglobales > Acidobacteriaceae > Gp1-AA133. The sequence goes on along the minus strand of QIAI01000309.1, from coordinate 3,448 downwards.
ACTGCTGGCCCGCAATGTTTATATGCAGGGCTACGAAGGCGGCAACCGTCCCACGGAGTTTCTGATTTTGCTGAATCGCTACGTGCAGCAAGCGCGCGAACTGACGACGCTGGCCGGGAGCGAAGAAGTCATTCGCGTTGCGGGATGCGAAGATGCGAAACCCTTGCTGCACACGCTCGGATACCGGGTGCGGCAGGAGTGCGGCAAGCACGACACTTCCCTCGAAACTTCTGATCCCGAACGAGCCTTCCTCACCATTGATTCTGGCTTTCCGCTGCCCAACCTGGAACAGACGCTGCAAGGAGGCAAGCCTTTCGAGTACCACTTCGCGGCCACACGCGTGCCCCTGCTGTTTAGCGAAGCCGACTGGACGGGTGCGGGCAACAAGCGCGAACAGCATTACAGCAAAGATCTGATCGATACCCTGTTGCATGACTCCGCGATGTCGCGCCTGTACTGGGCCTTCTCGCGGCTCGACCCGGAAACGCGCGATTTCCTGCGGCAGTCGGTGGGAATTCGAAAGCTGATGCCGGAAGCCGCGGTCCTGGATTTCTACGGCAGCTATATCTGTGTGCGCTCGGGCAAGGTTCTGGTGCCCGGGGGAGAAAATGCTGCCCCTGCGTGGAAGAGTCTGGTGGGGGCGAGTCCCGACTCGGCAGCCGAGTTCATCCAGTTTCTGGTTTCGAAAGATACGGGCTGGCTCGCCGCTTATTTTGACGTGTTGTCGCGTGTGAGCCGTTCGCAGCAAGCTCATTTCACCGAAGCCGGGCGGCTGCGCACTTTCTATGAGGCACTTCGTACGAACGATATGTCCAATGCCGCGACCCGCGGGGCATTCCGTCCTGCTCCGGACTTCCAGTCTGGAAAGAGATTCTTCGCCAGAAGAGCGATTCCAAATTGGTGCGGGAATGGGGGAAACGCTCGAGCCGCTTGAGCACGCCCGATCAACTCCTGCAAACCATGATTGCGCTGTCACGGGCGAATACCGATTTTGGTCCGCTGCAGATTTACCTGGTCGCCAGTGAGATCGATATGCGCCGCCCGGCCTCGCATCCTTTAAGCCCGGAGGCAGTGCGCTTGCTGGCCCGCAAGTTTGAACTGTTCAGCGACCAGTACCGCGTGTTCGCGGAATTTCCCGAGCTGACCGACTCGTCGCTCAGTCTCTTTCTCGATGTGGCCGATGGTGTGGATCACATCGGCAACACCGCGCTGCGGGGAAACGCTCTGGGAACTCTGCAGGCGAATCTTGGCATCTGGCAAATTCTCGCTCGGCAAGGCCAGATTCCCCGCGCACAAATCAACGAGTCCTGGCAGGGCGTGCTGAAGCCGTTTGCGAAAATTCATTCCTCGGCGCAGGTCTATGAGGCGGGCAATGTTGCGGTGCGCGAAGTGCTGCGGATCGCCACCGGCAAAGCTCGAAGTTCGCAGGACGAAATCATTGAGTTGCTCTCCGGTCCTCGGCAGCAAGGCGCCGAAGGCAAGCGCATGCACCAGGAAGTCGCCAACAATATGCGATCCGTGTTGGACAACCAGCGCCTGGTTTCCCTCGACACGCTGAACGCGATCGGCGAGGGATTGCAAACCAAGCTGCAAGGCAAGCCGGTTGACCCAGCTATCGTGAACCTGGCAGAACAGCTGCGCGAATTTGAAATGCCGCGGCCTATTTTCAAGGGCAGC
>QIAI01000309.1:0-1751 GCA_003224995.1 Acidobacteriota bacterium | reverse complement strand
AGATCTGTCGAAGGTCCTGTCCTCTTCCAGCTCGCACTCACAATTAGAAGATGCTCTCGGCGATCTCGCGCTGTTTCAGCGGGACACGCTGGTGGGTTTGAACTACGCCTACTATGAGCCGCCGGGCGCGCAAGCCTTGCACAACAATCCGCTTCTGGTGCGCTCGCACGACTTCTCCGCTGAAACCGTAGGTGGGATCAAGGCCGTGTGGCAGGCTCCGCACCTGTTTGGAGAGGGGTCGCCCGCCGGCGGCGGCGCTCACCTGGTGGGCTCGCTTGCCGATCTGCCCTACGCTTTGGCTGAGATCGAGCAAGATTTCATCGTGCCGCAAAACGTGCAAGCCCTGATTTGGCGGGAACTGGTTCCAGGATTGATTACCAGTGCGGTGCTGCCGCGTTGGTGGGGAATCGATGCCGCGGAGCTGCACGCGGTTACGCTTTACCAGAAAGCCGGGGAAGAGTTGCTGACTGCGTCAGTCGAGAATGCGGATCTCCGGGCGAAGATGTTGTCGATCCTCAGCGATCGCATGAGTCCCCAGCGGGCCGCGCAGATCGAACATGCGCTGACCTCGTCGGGAGCAACCGAAGCTCTTGCTTACATCACGCCGGCGGACAGCTTCTATCTCGCCGCCGAGTTCCACCTCAAGTATCCGCAAGAGAAAAATGCGCCGGGAGCAGCTGGCGACGAGTTGCAGAGGCTTGGGCAGGAGCACCCGGATGCCGTGAACTGGGAGCGCCTGTCGCGCGACTTCGGAGTGCCGCATCCGGCGCTGGCGCAAAGCTACGGGCGCGAGTTGATCAACCTGCCGCCAGTTCCCGCCTTCGCGGGATACTCGAGCAGGCTACTGGCTGAGTCGTGGGACTCTGGAACTCTCTACTGGGCGCGCCTGGCCGACGAGACTGGCGCCTCCGCCGAAACGCTGAACCGCATGGTGCCCGAGTTAACTCGCCGCATGGTGGAAAACGTGTTCGCCACCGACTTCGAAGATTGGCCTGCCCTGGTACGTGCGCTGCACGAGACTGGCGACGAATACCGGCGCACCAAGGTCGCTTCCCTGCCGGCAAGCGCCAGCCCGTCCCTACCTTAACTTTGTGTTCGAGAAGTGGAGATCGTGATGATCGAGCGGATGAAAGAGTCGATGCACACAGCGTCCAAACAGCTGACCAAACCGCTGCTGGCAATCGGGTTGATCATGCTTGCGTTGTCTGGCCCGGGATCCTGGATTTCTGCGCAAGAGGGCGGATCCCACATTCGAGTGGTGGTCAACCTCGTGCAGCTCAACGTGGCCGTCACCGACAAGAATGGCAACTACATTACCGGGCTTCGTCCCGAGAATTTTACGATCACCGAGGACGGCATTCCGCAAAAGTTAGCCAGCTTTGCGGAAGGCAACGGTCCGGCGCGCGCCCTGGTGGATTTGGCGCAGGCGGACGCGAAGACCCCGACCGCCGAGTCCGGAGAGACCTTACCCTTAACTCCCTCTCCCGTGGCCGGCCCCACCAGTCTCGATGCGCTGGTGTCGGGTGCCAACGTATTTATCCTGTTCGATACCAGCAACTACATGTACCGCGGTTTCGTCTTTGCACAGGATGCGATCGCCGATTTCGTGCGCTCGCTGGATAGTGCAGACAAGATCGCGCTGTATTCCTACAGCCGTGACTTATCGCGGGTCGCCCCTCTGACTCCGGATCGTTCGGCAGTATTGCGTGGCGTTCGGAACACGGTTGCCGGAGACGAGGCCGCTCTCTACA
>QIAI01000308.1 GCA_003224995.1 Acidobacteriota bacterium | reverse complement strand
AGCGCAGGCGAATTCCAAATTCAAAGTGGAGTATTCCCCCGGAGGCTATTCCGCCAGCGACCACACCTCGTTCGTCACCAAGCACATCCCTGTGCTGTTCTTTTTTTCGGGCCTACATTCCGATTACCACAAACCGTCGGACACCTGGGAGAAGATCAACCCGCAGTCTGCAGCGCAGTTGGTTGACGTAGTTGGGCGCACCGGAGTTGAACTGGCATCGGCGTCCGAGCGGCCGGCTTATGCCGCCGTCGTGGAGGACAGGCCGCTCGCCGGGGGTGCTGGCGGGGGCTATGGTCCATATTTCGGATCGATCCCGGACTTCGGCCAGGTTGAGAGTGGAGTGAAATTCTCCGATGTGAAGCCCGCTTCGCCCGCGCAGAAAGCGGGATTGAAGGCGGGGGACATCCTGGTTCAGTTCGGCGACAAGCCCATCAAAAACCTCTATGATTTCACCGATGCGTTAAGACGCAGCAAGGTGGGCGACTTGGTGGACGTGACGGTGATGCGGGATGGAAAACCCGTGAAGGCATCCGTCAAGCTCGAGCAGCGAAAGTAATTTGGTCCACGTATATTGCCGCAACGGATGTCCTGAAATTTCGTCGATACCATATACTTCCCCTGCGCAGTGAGTGAAGCACCGCTTCTCTCGCGCATAAATTTTAAAGTCACAAATACCCTTACTTGCCTATGAAAGTTCTTGTGATCGGCGGCGCTGGCTATATCGGCAGCCATACCGCGCGGGCGCTGCGGCGTCATGGCCACGAAGTGACGATTTACGACAACCTCTCGACGGGACACGACTACCTCGCTCAGGGATTCCAACTCGTGGTCGCTGATATGGGGGATGTCAGCCAGTTGCGCACCGCGCTTCGTGGCATAGACGCGGTCATCCATTTCGCTGCCCACGCTTATGTCGGCGAGTCAGTTTCGGATCCCCGTAAATATTTCCGCAACAATGTGGAAGCCGGGCTGGCCCTGCTGAACACCGCCGTGGACCTGGGCGTATTGAAGTTCGTATTTTCGTCGACGTGCGCCGTCTACGGGACACCGGCGAAGGTGCCCATCACGGAAGATGCCACTCGCCAGCCGATTAATCCCTATGGAGTCTCGAAGCTTTTTTTTGAAAATGCGTTGGAAGCCTACGATCGTGCCTATGGCGTGCGCTTCGCCGCTTTGCGCTACTTCAATGCTGCGGGAGCGGATGAGAGCGGTGAAATCGGCGAACTCCATGAGCCTGAGCCCCATCTGATTCCACTCGCGCTGGCAGCCACTCGCAAAGGATCATCCCTGCAGATTTTCGGGACTGACTATCCCACGCCGGATGGCACCTGTATTCGGGATTATATTCACGTGAACGACCTTGCCGAAGCGCACGTCTTGGCGCTCCATCGTTTAGCTCGCGGGGAGTCGTCGTTCGCTGCAAACCTTGGCACCGGAAAAGGTCATTCCGTATTCGAAATCGTGAAAGCGGTGGAGTCGATCACCGGGGCGACCGTGAATCGCGTTCAAAGTCCGCGACGGCCGGGAGATCCTCCCGCGCTGGTCGCCGATCCCTCGCGGGCACAGCAGTTATTGCAATGGAAAGCAACCCGCTCGCTCGAAGATATTGTGGCGACTGCGTGGAGATGGATGGAACGGACGCCCGCGGAAGCCTAGGCGCAAGCACTCGTGGCATGTCGGTGGACCGCTTCCCGACTTGCAGACGTTTATACTCATTGCAATCTTTTGATACGGGCCTGAGGTCAACCACTGTGTGTGGAATCGTCGGAATTCTGGCGCGCAATGCGCCCGTTCCGCAAGAATTGCTGGATAAGGCCACGCGTTCGCTGGCGCATCGTGGTCCGGATGACCACGGCACTGTAATTCTGCGGGAGACGCATCCCGAACCGGTTGAACTTGGGCTTGGCAACCGCCGCCTGGCCATCCTCGATTTATCGCCGCTCGGCCACCAGCCCATGCACGACCAGGAAACCGGCAACTGGATTGTCTACAACGGCGAAATCTACAACTTCCGCGAATTGCGCTCCCGGCTTGAGCGCGAAGGCGCTCTCTTCCGCAGTAACTCCGATACCGAGGTTATTTTGAAGGCCTATGCCCGTTGGGGCGACCGCTGCCTCAACGAACTTCGGGGCATGTTCGCCTTAGCCATCTGGGACGCGCATCGCCATCGCCTGCTGCTGGCCCGCGATCCTATGGGTATCAAGCCCCTTTACTACTGCAACTCCGATCGCCATTTCCTTTTCGCTTCGGAACTCAGAACGCTGCTCGGGACCGGACTGGTTGCGCGAAAGCTCGATGCGTCCGCTGCCTGGAACTATCTTCGCTTCGGATCCGTGTATGAGCCCGACACTTTGGTCGAAGCCGTCTCCGCTGTGCCACCCGGTTCTTCCTTAAGCTGGGAGAACGGGACGATTACAGCCAATCGCTATTTCGATTTGTCGCTTTCCCCAGAAGACGATTCCCCCGCGCATCGCAACCGCACGCAATTGGAGGAAGAGGTACACGCAACCCTCGATGAAGCGGTTCGCATGCAGTTGGTCAGTGATGTGCCAGTCGGAGTCTTCTTGTCGGGAGGGATCGACTCCAGCGCCCTGGTCGCAATTCTTCGTCGTAGCGGAGTGCAGCCGAGCACCTTTTCGATCGTCTTTCGCGAGCAGGAGTACTCTGAAGCCGAGCACTCCCGTGCGGTCGCTCGTTCATTCCAAACCGATCATCACGAGATCACCGTCTCGCAGCACGACGTCTTGGACAGCATCCCCACCGCTTTGCGAGCCATGGATCAGCCCACCATGGATGGCATCAACACCTATTTCGTCTCGCAGCAGACGCGCGCCACGGGAGTGAAGGTGGCGCTGTCAGGTTTGGGCGGAGACGAGTTGTTCGCCGGCTATGCGAGTTTCCACGCGGTTCCTCGGATGGAGAGGTTTAAGCACTTCTGGTCACATATGCCCGGCACGGTGCGAGGTACCGCGGCTGCAGCCTTCGCGGCGCTTGCCCCAGCCAGCGATCAGAATCGAAAGATTTCGGCGTTACTCCAGGGGAACGGCCGCCTGATACACCCCTACTTCCTTTCGCGCATGCTGTTTTCACCTCAGCAAAGGATTGGGTTAGTCCCCAGAATCTCCCATCCGGATCGGCAGCGCGCGGATGCTCCTCTCCGCATGTCCTTGCAAGAGACGCAGGCTCTCGACTCCATCAACCGCGTTTCCTATCTTGAATCGCGCTGTTATATGCTCAACACTTTACTGCGTGATTCGGATTTTATGAGCATGGCGCATGGGCTGGAATTGCGCGTTCCTTTGATCGATGATCGCCTTGCCCGTCAGGTGCTCGCTTTGCCCGGAAATTGGAAAACGGGTGGATCCTCTCCCAAGCGCTTGCTGGTAGGTGCGCTGGGCGAGTCGTTGCCGGCTTCGATCGTGCAGCGTCCAAAACGCGGGTTTACGTTGCCAAAATTGGGGACGGTCCGTTGGGTGAGATCCTGAACGGCGCTGGGGCGCGTGCCGTGTGGCAAGGATTTTTGGGTGGAGAAACCTCCTGGTCGCGTCCCTGGTCTCTATTCGTACTGGACCGCTGGTGTCAGCAGAATCTCTGAAATGTCCTGAACCCCAGAATGCAGAAACTCGAAGAAAAGCGACTGTCCCATGAAGTAGCTGCAGATTCCACGGCCAAGGTCCCCGTTTCGGTCATCATTCCCGTTCGAAACGAAGCCGCGAACCTGCCGCGCTGTCTCGAGGCTCTCCGGGAGATGGGCGAAGTTTATGTCATTGACTCGCAGAGCACCGATTCCACGGTCGATGTCGCGCGCAGCTACGGAGCCCAGGTGGTGCAGTTTCACTACCAGGGAGGATGGCCCAAGAAACGGCAATGGGCAATGGATACTTTGCCGCTCGCGCATGAATGGATTCTGTTGCTGGACGCCGACGAAGTCCTTACCCGGGAACTTGCGCGCGAAATCGCGCAAGCCATCCAAAATCCCAAAGTGAACGGATACTACCTTGCTCTGCGCATTCACTTTCTGGGCCGTGTGTTGCGATATGGAGATGCACGTTTCTGGAAACTGTCTCTGTTCCGCCGTGGCAAAGGGCGGTACGAGTGCCGTTTGAAAAGTCAGGACGCCTCCATGGCGGACATGGAAGTTCACGAGCACGTCATTGTGGAAGGGGCCACCGCGCATCTAAGAAATCCATTACTCCACCACAATACCGAGTCGCTTTCGCACTATATCCGCAAGCACGATGAGTATTCGAACTGGGAAGCTCAGGTGTTGCTGCAAAACGAAGCCGTCCCCGGCGAGATTCCACCGTCACTTTTTGGTACACAGGCGCAGCGCCGGCGTTGGCTGAAGAAGAAGATTTTCGCCATTCCCGGTTCACCCGCCTTACTGTTTCTTTACCGTTACCTCTTTCGGTTAGGCTTTCTGGACGGCGTTCCCGGGCTGATTTACTGTAGCTTTCAAGCTGTCCAGATGTTCCACACCAAGGCCAAGATGTACGAATTGCGGTCCAAGAAGGATTAGGCATACCGATGTGCGGGATTGGC
>QIAI01000307.1 GCA_003224995.1 Acidobacteriota bacterium | reverse complement strand
AATGGGGAAATACAACGAGGAACTGGTGAAAGCGGGCGTGATGCTGGCCGGCGAAGGTTTGCAGCCTACGTCGAAGGGCAAGCGCATGAAGTTCTCAGGAAGCCAGCGGACCGTGGTTGACGGACCATTCACCGAAACCAAGGAGCTGATCGCGGGCTTCTGGCTGTGGCAGGTACGTTCGATGGAGGAAGCCGTCGAGTGGCTGAAGCGGGCTCCGTTCGATGGTGGAACCGAGATCGAACTCCGCCAGGTTTTCGAGCTGGAAGACTTCGGGGGAGAAATTACGCCCGAGTTGAAAGAGCAGGACGCGCGGCTGCGGGCGCAGACTCAGTCGAAGAAGTAGGTTCCGCAATCGCGGATCCATGGTGAAGAAAAAACCTTCAACCCTGGTCGATTTGGATATGGGTTGTTCGTGATAGTGAGGCCAGGTTGCGAGATTGCCTGGAACCATTATTCAAGAAGGAGAATAAAATGCGATTTCTGTGTCTCTACAAATCCAGCAAACCCGAAGGAACCCCTCCCAGCCAGAAAGAAATGGCGGACATGGGGAAGCTGATCGAGGATATGACGAAGTCGGGCGTGTTGCTGGCTACCGAGGGCTGCCTTCCGAGTGCGCTGGGCGCTCGGGTGCGACTCTCCAACGGTAAAATCACCGTGACTGACGGTCCCTTTACCGAAGCGAAAGAGGTGGTGGGAGGATTCGCCCTTATAAAAGCAAATTCGAAGGAAGAAGCCATCGAACACACCAAGAACTTCCTCAAAGTTGCGGGGGATGGCGAAAGCGAGATTCGGCAGGTATACGAGGGTTACGAGCCACCACGCTAGGACAAAACACACGCGAGTGAAAGGAGCAGGAAATGCGATTCATGATGCTGATGTTGCCCAAGGGGTATGAGCAGGCTAAGCCAGGCGCCATGCCTGACGCCAAGGCGGTGAGTGCCATGATGAAGTACAACGAAGAGTTGCGAAAGGCCGGGGTCCTGGTTGGGCTGGATGGGCTGCATCCTCCGTCGATGGGAGCAAGGGTTTCGTTCTCGGGCGGCAAGCCCCAAGTCACGGACGGGCCTTTCGCTGAGGCGAAGGAAGTGATCGGCGGCTACTGGATGATCAACGTGAAGTCCCGCGACGAGGCGATTGAGTGGGCGAAGCGCTGCCCCGGTTCGGATAACGAGGTAATCGAAATCCGGCAGGTGCAGGAGTTTGAAGACTTCACGCCGGAAGTGCAGGAGGCGGCCGCCGGGTTTCCTGAATTGAAGGCACAGAAGGACCGGAAGACGGCGTAAGGTATGGGTCGCAGAATGGTACGAAGAAGCGGCAACTCGCGTGCACAGCCGAGCTGCCGCTTCTCCCCAATGCGGATCGCTGGTTGCCGGCGCACCTGAGCGCCGATACTCACGTTCAGGTTATCAATACGGGTCGTGACGCTAGGCGATCGCACCAAAGGTTTCCGAAGCCAGGGCCACTCGCATTGCGGAAATTAGATGGTCTGGACTACTCTCGGATTTGGAGACAACTTCTCGAATGCCGACCGCGTGAGCGAGGCTGACAAGTTCCTCGCTGCAGTGCATGGTGAACATCACGAGTATGGCGTTGGGAGCGATGCGGGCAATCTCTCGTCCCGCATCGAGACCGTTCATCACGGGCATTTGCAAATCCAGAATAACGATGTTGGGGGACAGGTCTTTGAACTTCTGAATCGCATCTTTCCCATCCTCTGCCTCGCCACAGACCTGCCAATCCGTAGTCCACTCAATGCTGGAGCGGATCGCTTTGCGAATCACGGGACTGTCGTCCACGATCAAGATTTTCGGTGCCACTTCGACCTCCATGCCTTAGGGGTAGCTGACCGGGGTCAAAGCGTGCGGACGACGGAGGGCAACGACGAAAAGGCCTATATCCAGACTACTCATTGAGTTCATCCGGTCAATACACTAGAGACCGTACGGAATCGTACATTCGTAGGCTGGCCAGCAAACAGATTCGAGGGTAGCTTGTGTCGCTTTCCAAACCCTTCTGTCGTTCGCGCTGCCTTGCGTGAGGAAGAACCTAATGTCTCACCGTAGAGGCTCCTGTGCCCGAGCGCACGCGGGAATGGGTGGGTTTCGGTGCTTCGGATTTTCTACTAGCCATTGATGTTTGGGGAATCATTTCCGAGAAGAGGCTGCTGCAAGGAGTTCGCGGGCTGGCTGGTTGAGCGCGAAGCCGCGCACATGCGTTTTTGCTAGTGGGCCCGCAAGGGATTCGAACCCCGGACCAAGGGATTATGAGTTCACAGGACGGTTCTGATCGGTTCTGAAAACTTCCTACCCTACTCTACTTTTCAACCGCTTACAAGCCGAACGTCTTGATCCGTTGTGACAGGATTTGCACCGTTCTGAGCATGGAACTACTACAGTTTTACTACAGTCAATTTGTGCGTGCACGAGTGTCCGGACAGAACCGGACATTTGTGGAGCGAAGAAAGCTGTGTCCGGACGTGGGCAGCCCCAGGTCGTTGGAAACATCCTCGAACGGGCTTCTGAGTGACCTGGGCTACTCGGAAGCAATTGAGCAACCGGTTAGAGGTTTTGTGGTTTTGCAGGTTCTGTCATGCCGATCGCGCGTCCTCTGCCGAGAGCCAGAACGGAGATGCCTGGATGTCGGTAATCCGTTTGGTCGATTCTCACGATTCCATGCAAAAGCGAAATCACGATCACCCTAGCCCGATAGAACCGTAGAGTCCGGGCGATGCCACAAAAGACGGCAGACGGAACTCTTGCTTGGCCCGGATGCGTGACAGTGGCGCTCAAAGCTTCCGACGTTCCTCCAGCCACGATGTCCAAAGTGTCCCCATCTGCACTGAAAATTACGAAATCGCCACCGGCCTCAGACTCGTCAGGCAGTCGAGCCAGCACGCGACGGAAGGCTCGCTTTAGATCGATCAGACTCACACGGACTTCAATTTGCATCGCAAAACGCCTCTGGCTCAATTTAAGCCCGATCGTCGAGCTCAACGCACCCAGCGAAAAAACGAAGGGTACCCAGAACCAAACGCGGATTTTCGACCACAGCCATGGTAAAGCCTTGTATTCATTCTAGTTATATCTACTGGCTATACAACAATCGCATTAGATCGCGTATAAACGCGACTCCTGCCGGGACCCACCCAAATCCACAGACTGGGGGGCAAAGTCACGTCTCAGCCGGTCCCAGACGGGCTTACAGGCGACCCCAGCGATCCACCAAACCGCCATATTCCAGGATCAAAACCGCGCGAGGTCCTGGATCGGCGGCCGTGAGGAACCCAGTTCAGCCATTTGAGGGGCACGATGACAGCTTACAGCTAATACAATTTGAAAGGTGAGATTCTCACGGCAGTCCTGCAGGGCCGAACCTCGACCAGGCATGTTCGCTTAGACCTACTTGCGCGACGGAGACGCACGCAGGCTCGCAATGGAGGACTAGTGTGGTAAAAGCGAAACGAGCCGCACTGTACGTCAGGGTAAGCACGAACGAACAAGACACTGGAGCACAGGAACGGGCTCTGCGGGAATACGTCGGGCGT
>QIAI01000305.1:23183-24104 GCA_003224995.1 Acidobacteriota bacterium | reverse complement strand
ATTGTCCGAGGGATTGTCAGGACCCACAAATATCTGGTACAGGTTACCGTGGCTTGAGCAACTACTGCGGTCCACCTTGATCTGGCCGGCGATGTTACCGGTAGGAGGACCGACGCTCGGTTCGGTCGCAGCGTCAACCACTCCGGCGGCACCTGTATAGCTTTCGCCTCCATCACTCGAACGTTGCACAAAGATTTGGGAGGTTGTTCCAAAATCATGGTATTCCATGTAGACATGGTTCGGATCGTCTAAGGCATCGATCCACATGCGATCGTCGAAGGGGACTCCGGCCGTGGCCGGGTTCGGAGTACTGAAGGTATCCGCGCGGTTGGTGGAGTGGCTGCCTGTAACTTCCGCTGCGGTGAGACTGACCACGGCTAGATTTGGAATGTTCAGGTTGAAAGGGTCCGCACTGTTCACGGCGATGTCGCCATCGCCTCCTCCCGGCGCCAACCCGCTCGTAGTGCAAAAAGTGGATATGAATATGCCACAATCGGGCTGACCTTCGTACTTAAACGGCAGGGTTCCGTTAGCGTTAGGTCCACGGTCTGCAGCCTTATTCCAGCGCCATAGGTCGAGGCCCCCTGGGACTCCGCGGATGGACTCGACGTAGATCGTGCCCTGCGAGTCCACGGTCATGCTGGGCTCGACGGCCTGTGCTGCTCCCGCGGGCAGACATAGACTCTCATTGGGGGTGTAAATCGCGGTTCCCGTGCCAACGTATGCTGTGACCGCCTGACCATTCGGGCAGTTGTGCTGGCCGGTGGGGTTGCTGGGGGGAGTAGCTTTAGCCACATTGATTCGAATCGGGAAGTTGGAAACCCCGGTCGTAGCGTTGAACCCGACATTATTCCGCAGAAAGTCTCCGTTGCCCGTAGATACGACAAATACCGGGATTGCCGATGGCGCGGTGACTGCGCT
>QIAI01000305.1:11702-23015 GCA_003224995.1 Acidobacteriota bacterium | reverse complement strand
TTGAAATCGAAGACAAAGTTCGCCGTAATTGGCATGCTGATGTCCGACCCCGCATTGGAGGTCGTGGACCAGATTGCCGGAATACAATTCGGGTTCACGGCACAGCCGATAGTGTTCACAGGCTGTGGCCCGTTATTCAGCACATCAACGGTGTTCTGGGCGGCGAGAGGAGCTACGCTAACCAGCAACAGGCTCCCCAAGAAGAAGAACATCATCAGCTTGTTCATTGTTTCTTCCTCGTGGCCTCGCCGTGGTTGTCCCTCGACGGCGAAGCGCGGCTAGTTGTAACTACGCCAGCTGGATGTCGGACAACTTCAAAGCACTTTCCTACCCAGGGAAATGAAATAAGCCAAGCTCATGTGAACCGATAAAGAAAGCACGCTGGTTTTGGGAGGAACTGACTGCAGTTTCGCCCCAAACCGGCGCAACGGTGGCCGGCAACCATGATGCTGGTGGTGACCCTACGGTTGTATTGAAACCTGTATTAGCTCAATGGAATCACCTAGCTAGTGAAAAACAGGGGGTTATCGGTCGAGCCGGCTTCATCGCTCCCGGATCACGAGCAATCCGTAAATTGGGTCAGGTAGGCAGACCATCGTAGCGCGGGTAAGGAGTGCCGCGAACGATGTCTCGGAAGCCTACCTCGAAACGAACTCCCCAAGCCCAACAGTTCTTCGCTTACCCGATTTGGATCAGGCAAATGCGCCGTTCTGAACAGCCTAACTCTGCAGACGCCCGGGGAGGATACCGACATGCTATTGATGAATTCGTGGACCGATTTGCCAACGATCGGCTCGGATGCAATCTCGTAGTAGGCGAGGTAGCTCAAGTCTCGTTCGCAGTTTTCGACGTTTTCGGAATTCGCAGAATCATCAATCCTGCAGTGAGACGCTCCAATCAAAGCCAATAGCTGCATGAGCCGCCGTTCGAGCAAGAGCCCTTGACCGTGCGTCTAACGAAAGCCCCCAGGCGGCTCGGGGGCTTCACACCCCAGATATAACTGGGAAAACAAAAACGCTCCTTCGATACGTGGGGAAGACGTGTAGATTACGGAACGAACCCAACAAGTGCTTTGTTTGTAATGCGACCGAGCCGTGCATCAGCGTGACTGGTGGAAAGCGATAAAGCTGCTGACGCTTTTACGCTCTGCGGCGGCCACTTAGACAAAAGTCTTCCGACCTAACGGCTGTCGCGACCGACGGCGAGATTTGGGTGCCGCTCCCTTCTTTCATGGCGCAATGGTACACCGAAGAAATGGCGAACCTAATGTCGCTTTCGGTTCCTGTTATAGCTGACACCTATCGCATCGGCGGAACTCGGCAGAATACGGGGCGTGACCATTGTCGACGACAGCGGAGGGCTCGAGCACAAAGGCCCACCGCGAGTCCCGGAACCACCGGGTGACGCGGCCCCCAGCTTAAGGCAGCCAAAAGAGTAGGGTTCCTTCAGAAGTCCTGCGCCAGAGCGACGCTCCGTCTCTTTAGCGCCACCGACGACCCATTCTCAACAGAGGCGCAACGGGTATTGACTGCTCACAGGCTCTGGGTGGGTCGCTCTTGAGATTGCTGCTGTAATGATTCCATGACAATGTCGGCTCCCATCAGCCGAGTAGACTTTGGAAGCCCAAACAACCAAAGGGCTCGGAGGAAGCCGAAGATGATGATCATAGATATAGGATTAATGAGATGGTCCGCCGCCTAGTAGATTACAACTCGGCGGTTCGCACGAGGAGGATCATCAATGCACATCGCATCCATCGACATCGATTTGGGCAAGACCACGTTTCACCTGGTCGCATTGGGTGAACGCAATAATCTGCTGCGCAAAAGTTCTCACGCTCGACCCCCTGGCAGAGTCGCCCTCCTCCTGCGGAATGAGTGATGGACGAGTTTAGGGGACGGATTTGAGGTGGAGACCAGCTGCTAGGCTCAGATTACCTGAAGAGTTGATCTGCAATCCCCTCACAAGTATTCTGGGGCCGCACGCAGGATGCCGCCGCTTACCACGATCGTCGCTACGTTTACTGCCGTGACATGGGCTTACCTCGCCTTGGCAAGAGGGTCCTTCTGGCTTCTTAAGGGCGCTAGCATCCGTGTCAGTGAGAAGGCGAGATTTTCAGGCTGCGTCGTTGCTGTAGTTCCAGCCCGTGATGAGGCAGAATTTATAGAACCAGTGGTCACATGCTTATTAAATCAGCGCGTGGCCATGCAGGTCATTCTCGTGGATGATGGGAGTACCGATGGTACTGCGGACGTTGCACGGCGTGCGGCAGAAAAAATAGGCAAGGCCGATGCGCTTATTGTGATTCAAAGCAAGCCCTTGCCAGCGGGGTGGACAGGGAAATTGTGGGCGATGCACCAGGGAATTGAGCGCGCACGCGCGCTGACTCCCGCATGGCTCATGCTCTCGGACGCTGACGTGCTGCACGACGCAGAGACAGTGGCGACCCTGGGTTCCATTGCTACGCAGGGTCATTACGATCTGGTCTCGTTCATGGTGAAGCTGCATTGCGAGAGCCTTCCGGAAAAACTGCTCATTCCCGCCTTCGTGTATTTCTTTTTTATGATCTACCCGCCAGCCTGGATTCGCGACACCAGGCGCTCGAGCGCCGGCGCGGCGGGGGGCTGCGTGCTTGTGAGCTTAGAAACTTTGGAACGCGCCGGAGGGCTGGAAGCCACTCGTGGCGCGCTCATTGATGATTGCTCGCTGGCACGGCTCTTGAAGCAGCACGGCGGCCGATTGTGGATAGGATTGACAGAACAGAGCCACAGCCTGCGACGATACGAGACCTTCTCCGACATCGAGCACATGGTCTCGCGCACTGCCTTCAACCAGTTGAAGCACTCTACGCTGCTGCTAATGTGCACGATTGCCGGCATGGTGATCACGTATCTGGCGCCGCCGCTGCTGTTGCTAACCGGCAGTAGACTAGCGTTTTTCATGGGCGCCCTGGCATGGGCAGCCATGACCATGACGTACTCGACCATGGTGCGCTACTATCGACTGCACCCCGCATGGGCATTGACCCTGCCGCTGGCGGCTCTGTTTTATATGAGCGCGACAATGCATTCGGCGGTGAAGTACTGGAACGGCAGTGGTGGCGACTGGAAAGGGAGAGTTCAGGACGTTCACGAGCGACACATTGACAGGACTCCCCTCGGTTAGATCAGTACCTCGAGTGGGTAGACTCAACGAACGAATCCACCCGATCTCTTTCTAAGCTTTCTCGAACGGCTCTTTCACTGGCGGGCTCCCGCGTCGTAAACAGCCCCACCATTCTTGGCAGGTGCTGCCGCAAATTGCAATGTCCGGTTCGCCGATGAACGAGCTGGAGAGGACTGGCCAAAT
This sequence comes from Acidobacteriota bacterium, assembly GCA_003224995.1. Classification (GTDB taxonomy): domain Bacteria; phylum Acidobacteriota; class Terriglobia; order Terriglobales; family Acidobacteriaceae; genus Gp1-AA133. Next base: position 19,667 of record QIAI01000305.1, on the reverse strand, counting down.
TTCGGTGGCGGGGAAGAATGTAGCTAGCGGGCGAATCGATTAAACGCGATGCTACCCGTTTTTGTGTATGTTCCGGTGACCGGGCCGGAGACGGTCCCGCGTGAGAAGTTTACCTCGACAGAGACTTCGCTCTTATCGAAGGGCCACCCGACGGAAAGATTTGAAGGTCAGCATCGAGGCCGGCAGGCACACGAACGCTGGTTCATCACAGATGGGAAATGGTACGAAGCTGTGCCAGTTGTGGCACGACATCGGACGCCCCCTTTGCCTCAACGGGCGGTCGACCCCCGACCAGGGGATTGCGTCAAGGAACGCATCTTTCAGGAGCCCAGGAATTTAACTCCAGCTCGTGCTAGTCCTCTCGGACATCCTCTCCAATGAACAAACCTTCTCTACAATGAACAAACCTTGCAGCTGCCAAAGGCGCTGTCAGGCAACTCTGCAAGTTCGGACGCCATCTACCATTCTCGATGAAATTATATCCGCGCTGAGATCTCGGCGATATTTGGTTCCTGGAAATAAGTGTGTTAGGTTTGCAATGTTTTTATTGCTTATCTCTGGTGGAGACCGGCATGGATGCGAGCCCAGCGGCGCCCTGAACCTGACGCGTGCCGAGAGCTTCTCTGAGTTTGTTCACGAAAGTCAGGGTCGAACAACGCAGCCACATGCTTTTTATGCCGCAGTATGCAGAGCCGCTTTGCATCCGCACCACCCATGCCCTGCTCGACGTGATTCGTGACTATCCGGGATTTTCGCCGGAATGTCGCCGTTGGTACGAGGCAATGTCGTGAGAAATGGAGATCGAGGGAGTCTGAGAGTGACTCTTTTCCCGGATGCGTACCACGAAGTGGACGGCGTCGCGAATACGAGCCGGCACTTTGAAGCATTTGCCCAGAACCGCCAACTCCCATTCCTTACCATTCACGCAGGCCCCAGCAACGATATGGTGAGCGAGGGTTCGGTTACTAGGATCCAGCTTCGGCGGAGTCCACTGACGTTCCCGCTCGATCGGACTCACGAATACGACCTTGCCTTGTGGCGGCGCTATCGGGAAGTGATGTGCCTGGTGCGCGCCTTCGATCCTGATGTGGTGCAGATCACGGGTCCGGGCGACCTCGGAATGCTCGGTGCTCTCATCGCCCATAAACTTGGGATTCCACTGGCAGCTAGTTGGCAAACCAATGTGCATCAGTACGCCCGGTGTCGCCTTGCTCCGTTTCTGTCATGCTTACCCAAGTCCGCCTCTGCAAGAGTGCTGAGTACGGTTGAACGCTGGTGTTTTCGCGCTGCGGCGCGTTTTTACGAGATTCCGCGAGTGCTATTCGCGCCTAACCAGGACATGGTTGAGCTGCTCCAGCGGTCGACAGGTAAGCCCTGTTTCTTGATGTCCCATAGCGTGGATGCGGCAGTTTTCAGTCCGCAGTTCCGGGACCGCGACGGCGGTCCCTTCACCCTCGGCTACGTGGGACGGCTCACGGCTGAGAAAAACGTCCGCTGCCTTGCGCAGCTTGAGGAATCGCTCCTTGCCCGCGGCCATCGCGGTTTCAGGATCATTGTGGTTGGGGAAGGTGCAGAGGCAACCTGGCTGCGAGAAAACATGCAGCGCGCGGAGCTCACGGGCGTGCTGACGGGGAAGGACTTATCCCGCGCATTCGCAAATATGGACCTTTTCGTGTTCCCCTCGGAAACCGATACGTTCGGCCTTGCCGTACTCGAAGCGCTCTCTTCGGGAGTTCCCGCCGTCGTCACCGCAGTCGGCGGACCAAAATACACCGTACAACATGGCAAGACCGGATACATCGCAAATAATTTCGATGACTTCGTTACCTTCGCCGAGCTTCTAATGACCCAGCCATGTCTCCTCTCGCGGATGCGTTCAGCGGCTCGCGAACATGCAGTTGCGACCTCGTGGGAGCAGATCTTCGAGGCGATGTACGAGACTTACGAGCGCTGTTTCTACGCCGCAGATAGTGGCCGCCACGAAATTCTTGATGTCGCAAAAATCAAGCGCGGGAAGGTTTTATCGTAGCTGGATTAGGAGCTTTTTTGATTGGGCTGTCAATTTTGACCAAGTCGTTAACTTTTATGTTGATTGGTTCACGCAGCCACTGCCTGCTAATCCTCGCCTGCATCCTACTGGGCGTGTTGTCGCCAGGGCGGCAGTGTGTCCAGAATCAAGATCCTGGCCCGCCGCAACTCACCGTCTCTCAAGTAGTGGACCAACTGGTGAAGATGAATGCTGAACGCGCCAATGCGCTTCGGAGCTATCGGGGCCGACGATTTTACGGCCTCGACTACGCAGGTTTTCCCAAGCACCTGCACGCCGAGATGCTTGTGGACATGACGTACACGGCGCCGTCTAGTAAAGAATTCACGATCGTGTCGCAAAGCGGGGAAAAGTGGATCATCGATCACGTTTTTAAACGGTTGCTTGAGACCGAACGCGCAGCGATCGAAGGCGAGAACTCGAAACGCACCGCGATCGACAATCAGAATTACAATTTCACTTTAGTCGCCGCCGCCGGCGACGATAAACGGTGCCCTTATGCTTTGGCAGTCGAACCGAAAGTGCCCACCAAGTTTCTGTTCCGAGGCCGAATCTGGGTGAATGCGATGGACTTCGCGGTTTGCCGAATCGAAGCCGAACCCGCCAAGAATCCATCGTTCTGGATCAAGCGGACCGATATTCGCCATTCGTATCTGAAGGTCGGCGATTTCTGGTTGCCCAAGGAGAATACGAGTGTTTCCACCCTTCGCCTCGGTGGTCGGGCCACCCTGACCATCAAATACCAGAACTACGAAATCCTGAGCGCGCACCCTCTCCTGGAAGCCGATGTCGGAGGAATCGCGCAATTGGGCCGTGGGTGGGCACTAATTTGCGCCAAGTGGACTAAGGACAATGTCGCCGCTGACGCGATTTGGAGTTCTCATTAATGGCAAAGTCGGCACTGTGCGGGTGGCTAGAACCCGGGAACAGTGACAAACCATTTGTGGGCAGTATGGCGATCAAGTTTGTGTGCCAAGATGGAAAAAAATGGGAACCGCAGCGAATTTCAGTTGGCTCATTTGCAGGCCTGACTGCGGGCAAGTCCGGCGATTTAATCTGAATAGTGATTTTCCGTCTCGGTTTTTGCCAACCTTAAATGATGTCTGGTTGTCTGGCTAGGCGGCGGACCATCTCGTATCGCCTTCTCACAAGTAACCGGGTCTCTCCGCATAAACGCTCCAAGTAGGATAAGGTTTCCCATCAAGGAGGAATCTCATGGGCAGTCTGGCTCTTTTGCAATCCTTGAAGGAGAGCGTTCTCGGCCAAGCGAATGTGAAGGCTATCTATGGGGAACCTATCTCAGCACACGAAAAGACGATCATTCCAGTTGCAAAAATAATGTATGGCTACGGCGCGGGTGCGGGCACCGGAGGCGTGGGTGACACCCCGACCCGAGGGGAAGGCGGGGGTGGTGGGGGAGGCGTACGGGCTGTTCCCGTCGGCGTTATAGAGGTGAGCAACCAGCAGACCCGTTTCGTTCCTATTACGGACCGGAGAAAGTTGACCGGTGCAGTGCTGGCAGGAATTGCCGTTGGTATGTGGTTTGGCTGGCGAAGACATCGCTGATCGCAATTCCTTGCGAGCCGGTGTTTGTCACATCCTTTCGAACCACATCTGCCGCACATCCGAGTGAATGCAGAGAGGAACTTTGCCGACGCTCGCCCGTGTGGAATTCCATTCGCCTTGCCGCCAGCGATCTTCCGCCGATTGTTGCTGCTGGTGGCTTGTATTTGTGGAGTGCGGAGTTGGCGCTGGTTTGAGGGCTGGCGCGGAGGTGTGCGGGTGAATATTGAAAGGATTTCTGCCGTGACACTTACGGTTGCCAGTATGACAAACTCCGTGCGGTTCTACCGAGATGTGCTCGGGATGCAGATCATCTATGGCGGCGAAGATGATTGTTTTTCCTCATTCCGCACGAAAGAGGGAAAGGACCCCATCCTTAATTTGGAACAGGGTCGTTCCGTGACTGAGTGGGGGCGGCTGATCTTCTACGTTGCGGACGTGGATGCGATCTGGGCGTACCTGCGTGAAAAAGGATTTAATCCGGAGAGTCCGCAGGACGCTCCGTGGCACGAACGATATTTCCATATGCCCGATCCGGATGGCCACGAGTTGTCGTTTGCGCGTCCATTACGACCTCCGAAGATTTAGTCCCAAGCGTTAAGTCTGAGAAAACCAGGTGGCCAAGGCCTGCAAAGACAAGAGTAGAATTGAATTCTTCCCAAATTGCTACCAGGAGGTCACGCTCATGGAAACGACCAACGCGCCGGAGATCGCCCGCGGTGAGACCACCCTCATTGGCACGTCGATTGTGATCAAAGGAGACCTCTCGTGCGGCGAGGACCTTTATATAGATGGACAGGTGGAAGGCACCATCGACCCGAAAGGAAACCGGCTGACCATCGGGCCGCACGGGCGCGTTAAAGCGAGTGTCAACGCCTCCGCTGTGGTCGTGCAGGGTAAGCTCGAGGGTAGTATTCAAGCGAGCGACCGAGTCGATTTAAAAAAGTCAGCTGTTGTCACGGGCGACATTGCGACTCAGCGCATCTCCATTGACGATGGGGCGTATTTCAAGGGAAGAGTCAACATCCAGAGAGAGTCGCCCAAGAAGGAAGTGGTGCGTGCGGCCGCCCCCTAAATGAGCTTGCACCGCGGTTTGGTAGAGCGTTTGAACCTCCACCGACCAATGAGTGCCTAGGGCCCAGCTCTTTGGACCTTATGTGCGCTTGCTAACAACGACTACGGTCCACTACCGCAGCGGCTCCAACTCAACACTGAGCGTTGTTTGGCCTTCAGGGGCAAGTCGGATTTGCTTACCTCTCTTCCTGCCTTCCCGCCATTCACGGTATCCTCCTGCAACCACACGGCACAGCAAATCCGTATTCGCGGGCAGCAGCAATGGTTCGCTCGATTCATTCATAATCGTAAGCCAGTCGTACATCTTGACCTTGGAGGTCTTGAGCATGATGTGAAGCGTAGGAACGGCCTTGTTTGTGCGACTGTTACGCGCGACAACCTTCAGCAATCCAGCTTTCGGCGGCACTATGACGGGCAGTTCGATTCGCAAATGCTCCGGCGTCACCTTTGCCTCGTGTTTATGGCCCAACAAGTAGCTCCAAATTTCCGGCGGGTATCCGGCTCGTTCGTCATCAACTAAGACGGTAAACAGGCCAGCGCAGACATGCTCAAACCAATACGCGCCTGCTTCGTTTGATGTGGTCGTGGGACGGACGTAGTCCGGGTCAACAGCTATCGGCCAAAGCACGAGTCTGATGCCGGGAACAGGTTCATTTTCCGCATTCGTGGCAACGCCGTGAAGAATACCGCTGCAAGATGGGTCAGTGATCCCGGCAGCTGCGCACGCTGCCATGAGGACCACAAACCCAAAAATTGCCAGAAACTTCATTCGGCGATTATCCCCTCAGAAATACTTCGACGTCTACCAACACTAAACTGGTGGAAAAATCGCACCACTTCACTCACAACCGGGTCAATCGGGAAAATCGTCCAACTCGCCAGAGCCGCGGAGGCAACGAAGCTACGCATGCTGACGTTCTGTTGCTCAGCTGCCCGCGCTATCTGGACCCTGCTCGTGGTCGGCGTAGTACGAGGTGATAGCTTTCCGCACCACGGTCGAGAGCACTCGACCGTGTGAAACTCGCAGGCTGTTTCTTCACAGGCGTAATGGTAGCACCCCCAACGTCTCATCGGATGTATCGGCTGAGCAGCTTGGTACTCTTCTGGGCAATGCCAACCTGACGCGGACAGGAGGTGTCATGCCAATCACGCTCACGCAGCAGACCGCTCTGATCACAGGGGCATCACCCGGTATTGGCCGCGGAATCGCGCTGAAGCTCGCTGAATCTATCTGCGCTGGAACGCGGGGAGAAGGAACCAGGTGCCGCCGTACTGTTAGCGATCAGCCGGGAGTTCAAAGAGTCCGTCGATTGGCTCCTAACCGGACAGGCTCCGACGTAGCTTCCTCCACAGAACTACACTAAAGAGATTGCAGGGACTGCGCATGGTTGACCACGTGCCCGCTCCCTTCAAGATTCAGGTATCGTGCGACGCACTCTCGGAAGAAAGAGACACGACACTAAAGCGCGATCCGCAAATTACGATACAAAGCCAAGAAGTCTATTGTTTTCAGGGGGAAAGCAATTTCGAGGGATGCGGGCAGAAGGCCACATCAATGCCGATATCAACAGAGAAGCCCTTGGACCCTCTCGCATCCCTTGAGCAGGGCAATCCGGTGAATGCTCAACTTGGCTCAGCGTCGCCACATCCAGTTGCGAGAGGAAAACGGAGGAGCGCATCGACGACAGTTTCCGCGGACTCGTCGTCTCCTTGGGTGACCTGAATGAACTGATCGCCGCGAGCAGCTAGAATATGTGGCGCAGCGATGCTCATGAAATTTCCACGACGAGGTGGCATCTTACTTCACCCAACCTCCTTGCCCGGTCCTACCGGGATCGGCGATTTCGGAACTGAAGCCTACCGCTTCATCGATTTTCTGGAACGATCAGGAAACAAGCTTTGGCAAGTGCTGCCCCTAAACCCCACCGGCTACGGCGACTCGCCCTTTCAGTGCTTTTCGGCAAGCGCCGGCAATCCCTTGCTGATCAGTCTCGAAACGCTGGTTGAGCAAGGAGTTCTCTCCCATGAGGACTTGCAACCCCATCCTGCTTTTGTCAACGACGAAGTCGACTATGGAGTCGTCCTTCGTTACAAGATTCCCATCCTGACCAGGGCTGCGCATACCTTCCTGAAAGGAGCGGTGGGGAACGAGCGCCTGGAGTTTGAACATTTCTGCGGCGCGAACGCAACCTGGTTGGATGACTTTGCGCTTTTCATGGCTTGTAAGAACGCACATGATGGCGCCCCTTGGACTGAGTGGGCGGGCGACATTGCGGCCCGGAAGCCTCCTGCAATGCAGGACTGGGCAATCCGCTTCGCGGCGGAAATCGATGTAGTCAAGTACTGGCAATTCGCGTTCTTCCAGCAATGGCAAGCATTGCGTTCCTACGCGCATGAACACGGCATCCGCATCATCGGGGACCTCCCTATTTATGTTGCTCACGATAGCGCTGATGTCTGGGCGAATCGAGAGTTATTTTTCCTCGAACCAAAGGGGAATCCTACAAAAGTAGCCGGTGTGCCGCCGGATTACTTCAGCGCTACAGGACAGTTGTGGGGCAACCCCATCTACGACTGGAACCTGATCAAGAGTACCGGCTACAGCTGGTGGATCGAGCGCTTCCGAGCTGCCCTCCAGCTTTACGACATTGTTCGTATCGATCATTTTCGTGGGTTCGAGGCCTACTGGGAGGTGCCCGCTTCGGAATGTACCGCAATGAACGGGCGCTGGATCAAGGGTCCGGGAGCGGAGTTATTCTCTAGACTGGAACAGGAGCTCGGTGAGCTGCCTATTATTGCCGAGAATTTGGGTGTTATCACAGCAGAGGTGGAGCAGATCCGCCACCAGTTTGGATTCCCAGGAATGGCCATCCTGCAATTTGCTTTCGGCAATGACCCGCAAGGTCCCAGCTTCCGTCCCCACAATTATGTTCAGAATCTTGTGGCGTACACGGGAACACATGATAACGACACGACCTTGGGCTGGTGGAATAGCGAGGGAACCGTTGATAGCGTCCGCTCGTCTGACGATGTTGTGAAAGAACACGTGTTCGCTCGAACATACCTCGGTTGCGCGGATGAGCCGATCAACTGGACGATGATCCGCACTGTGCTCGCATCTGTTGCCAATACAGCAATCATCCCAATGCAGGATATTCTGGGGCTCGGGACCGAAGCTCGCATGAACCTGCCAGGTACCTCACGCGGCAACTGGCGTTGGCGCTTCCAACCTGGCGCGCTGAGTCCTGAGTTGGCTAAGTGTTTACGAGAACTGAATGAAG
>QIAI01000305.1:0-11680 GCA_003224995.1 Acidobacteriota bacterium | reverse complement strand
AACTGTCGTGTGCTGAGCTCCCGTTCTGTCCACAGGGCGCTTGATCGTCAATTAAGACCGAGGGCTCATTGCTGATACAAGAAGTCTGAGATGGCACCGAAACTGAGCCGCGAAAGTACCGGCTGCCGCGGGGATGGATCGCATCAACACTGCTATTCTGTTGGCGCCGAAACACAGCGCCCGGTCATCGTTAGGGAGGGAGAACAGTTGTTACTGAAAGGCCAAGCTGGTTGGTACAAAGACGCGATCATCTATCAAGTCCATGTGCGCTCTTTCTCGGACAGCAACGGCGACGGTATTGGTGATTTTCAGGGTCTCGCGCAACGGCTCGACTACGTGCAAGAACTTGGCGTGACTGCGATCTGGGTAATGCCGTTTTATCCTTCCCCTTTGCGGGATGACGGTTACGACATTTCAGATTACAGATCAGTTCATCCCAGCTACGGCACGCTGGAAGATTTCAAGGCATTCCTTTCGGGTGCTCATGACCGTGGCATCCGGGTGATTATCGAGATGGTGGCCAACCACACTTCCGATCAACACCCCTGGTTCCTGGAATCTCGGGCATCCCGGGACAATCCGAAACGTGAGTGGTATGTGTGGAGCGATACCGACACAGGCTATCGCGGAACCCGAATCATCTTCCTCGACACGGAAATGTCGAATTGGGCTTGGGACCCAATTTCCAAGTCCTATTACTGGCATCGCTTCTTTAGTCATCAGCCGGATCTGAATTACGACAATCCCGCGGTGCGCGAAGAGATGTGGAATGTCATGAAGTTCTGGCTTGAACTCGGAGTCGACGGTTTTCGGTTGGACGCCGTGCCGTACTTGATCGAGCGGGAAGGGACGATGATCAATTCCCGGGTGCAATGCTGCTCGCGGAGGCCAACCAATGGCCGGCTGATCTTCGTCCGTACTTTGGTAATGCGGACGAATTCCATATGGCCTTTCACTTTCCCTTGATGCCAAGGATGTTCATGGGCCTACGGCTGGAAGATCGCAAGCCGATCACAGAGATTCTGCAACAGACGCCAGAGATCCCCGCCTCCTGTCAGTGGTGCCTGTTTCTGCGCAACCATGACGAATTGACTCTCGAAATGGTGACTGATATCGAACGCGACTACATGTATGACCTCTATGCCAGGGACAAGACGATGCGGCTGAATCTGGGCATCAGGCGACGCCTTGCTCCCCTGCTCGACAATGATCGACGGCGAATCGAATTGATGAATGGCATGCTGATGTCGCTCCCCGGCACTCCGATCGTCTACTACGGTGACGAGATTGGCATGGGAGACAACGTCTATCTGGGAGATCGTCACGGGGTACGAACTCCGATGCAGTGGAGCGGGGGTTGGAATGGAGGTTTTTCGGCGGCTGATCCGGAAAGTCTATACTCGCCACCGATTCTCAATCCCGTTTATGGCTACCAGACAGTCAACGTGTTATCCCAAATGCGCAGTGAACATTCACTCCTTGCTTGGATGAAGCACATCATTCAGATCCGACGTTCGAGTCCTGTGTTCGGCTCGGGCTCGATCGAGTTTCTGTACCCAGCGAATCACAGGGTGCTGGCTTATGTCCGGCAATTGGGCAAGGAGACGGTTTTGGTCGTGAACAATCTCTCCAGCGCCGCGCAGGCAGTTGAACTGGATTTGCGACGCTACAAAGGAAATATTTTGATTGAGATGTTTGGGAGAAATGTTTTTCCCCGCATTGGTGATCTGCCTTACCTTCTAACCATGGGCCCCTTCCAGTTCTACTGGTTCAGGCTGCGGCGGATCTGAATGACACCGGGATATATGACCACCCTGGACATGCAGACACTCACTCACAGCTCCAAAACTTTTCGGGGAGGTTGAATTGGCGGAAGAGATGCTCTTGACGGATGATTTTCTCCGCCAGCTCATCAATGTAGGGGAAGTGGACATCCTGGTAGGTCTGCGGACTCATAACAATGCCACTACGATTGAGTCCGTCATCCGGGCCATTCAGACAGGAATTCTTAAGTGCTTTCCCCGAGAACGAGCGGTTATCATTAATGCCGACGGCGGATCGCAAGATAAGACACCGGAACTGGTGGTTAGCGCCTCGATCGATGACGTGCGGAGCGTGTCCAAAGTTTATGCGTTACGTACCTTGCATTGCATCAGTACACGCTATGCGAGCAATCCCGAACCTGGGACTGGGCTGCGGGCGATCCTAGCCGCGGCCGACCTGCTGCACGCCAAGGCCTGTGTGGTATTTTCACCCGACTCGACAACCATCGAATCGGACTGGCTCCAACGGCTTGTCCGTCCTATCTACAGCGACAACTTCGACCTGGTTTCCCCTATCTATCGCAGGCAGAAGTTCGAAGGCGTCCTGATGCGAAATCTGCTTTACCCGATGACACGCGCTATCTATGGCTACAGAGTCCGTGAGCCCTACCCCTCGGAATTCGCTATTTCCGGCCGTTTGGCGTCGGATTTCCTGAACAAAGAAAGCTGGAACGAAGAAAGCAGCAGGCTCGGTGCCGAAATCCACCTTACGGTTGCAGCACTCACAGGAGCCTACCGCGTGTGCCAGTCTTTCCTGGGACCGAAGGCACAGCCGGATCGAGGCGCCAGCGATCTCGTTGCGGCCATGCGCCGCACGGTGGGAGCGCTGTTCTCGTCCTTAGATATCGCTTTTCCCCTTTGGAGTACGATCACAGGCTCTCATCCTGTGCCCACAATAGGCGCTCAATCAGAAGTCGTGATGGAGCCTGTCCGAGTAAATCGGAAGCGGCTTCGGGACATGTTTGCGACTGGCGTTGCACAATTAGAACCTGTTTTCAGGTCAATACTCTCCGCGTCGGCTTTTTCCGAACTGCAAAGAATCGCGACTCTTGAGGTGAGCGAATTCAATTACCCGGCGGACCTGTGGGCTAAGACCGTGTTTGAGTTCGCGGCTTCATATCACAAATCCGTGATCAGTCGTGACCACATTGTCCAGGCTCTAGCACCCCTTTACCGAGGAAGAGCTTTGACCTTTTTGCTGGAGAATCGAGACGGTTCCGAGGAAGACATCGAAAGAAATTTGGAATCTCTATGCGGCGACTTCGAACGACTGAAGCCGTACTTGCTCGAAGTCTGGGCTGATAGAAAGTGAGACGTCAATGCGGGAAATCATCATTACCGAGCTGACCCAGGCTTTTCAGGACCTGGTCAGAGGCTTTGCGCACTACTTGCCCCGTCTGATTGTGATGTTAATCATTGCTTTCGTAGGTTGGATGATCGCCTACCTATTGAAGGTGCTGGCGCGCAGCATTCTGCGCCTGACAAGATTTTCCAAACTCTCTGAAAACGCGGGCGCCACCCAGCTCCTGAACCAGGCGGCATTGCCGTCTTCCACGGAACTGTTGAGCCGTTTTGTCTTTTGGGTGGCCTGGGTCGGTTTCATTCTCCTGGGTGTGAGCGTACTCGGGATCGTGGGATTGCAGGAGTACATCTCGCAGTTCTTTCTCTTCCTGCCTCGGCTCTTTGTGGCTCTGGTCATTCTCTTCTTCGGATTGTTAGCGGCCAGCTTTTTCTCCCGTGCCGCACTGCTTGCAGCAGTCAATGTTAACTTTCGGTCTTCGCGACTGTTGAGTATTTCGATACGGGTCATCATCAGCATCTTTGCGTTATCAATGGTGTTCGAAGTGCTGGGAGTTGCAAAAGAAACGATGCTAATCACTTTCGGAACAGCACTTGGAGCGGTAATGCTCAGCCTCGCGATTGCGTTCGGTATCGGAGGCAAGGACGTGGCGCGCGAATTCCTGGAGAAAAGAATCGTTACAGGGAAAAAAGAAGAGAAGGAGGATGAACTATCACCCCTCTAGGGGACGACGCTGTCAGATCCGATTCTGCTCGTTCAAATTGATGCAACCAGGCGACTACACTCAAAACCTCCAGCCGTCAGGTCAACGCGTGTAATCGAGATTTATCGCCAACCGAGGGATTGCTTCCCCATTGCCGACCACTCGCCCAGAACATCGCCTTTCGCATCGCACAACCCATGTTCGACGAGCTTTCCGTCGCCCACTAGAGATACCATCGTTTAGGCAATTGTGACCTTCCAGTGCTTTGCCTTGATCGAACTGAATCGCGTACCTTGGCTGCATAATAGAGCAGAGAAAATTGCCGAGGCCTATGAATACGATGAAACGTGTTGCGACGATCGCGCTGATCATATTGCTAGGACTCATCGCCTACGAATTGTTTCGAACTGGCAAATCGCAAGTGACCCCGGCAGGCCAATCACCACAAGCGGTACATGGGTCTGCGATTGATCAGAGTTCTCTCTATAACGCGCGGCGGTTGGCGCAAATGCCCACTAGTGCCGATGAATTTCCGATGGCTCAAGAGGCGCTGCGCCTGGGTGATCGGGAGATGGACCTGGCGTTCGCGGCAGGAGTGCGGGAAGTACAAGAGCACCCACCAGTGCTGAGCGCCCAGGCAAAACAGAGTGAGGCCAGGTTGCAGAAAGCGGAGAAATCTCTTGAGGCCGACAACGTGCGGGTCGAGCAACTTACTTCCGCGTTGTCGAAAGCTACCGGAATCAAGGCGGATAGTTTGCAAGGTCAACTGGACGAGGCAAAAGTCCAGGTCCAGCTTGATCAGGATGAGGTGGATAACGCAAAGCAGGAATTAGCAATTGCCGGTGGTGATACTCAAGGCCGGATTGAACAATTGATGAAAGAGCACGATGACGCATCCCACGTCGCAGACACCACGACTGTGAACACTGCCATCCCGCCCGATCGAACCGGGCTGGTTCATCGTTACCAGCAATGGTCAGAGCTCCATGACAAGAAATTGCAATTATGGCAAGCCAAGCAAGATGCAGAATCGGCGGCAGTCGAATTCACCAAAAGGCGTGATGCTCTTCAATCGAACATCAAAACCAATACACAACCAGATCAAGGGACACCCGGTGGAGGGCGTACCCAGGCTGTTACTGAAGATTTCACAGGCTCTCCCCACGAGGCTTCGTCCGATCTCGTTAGTGCTACAAAACGCCGTTCAGCCGATATGAAAGCACTGACAAGCTTTGAGGAGCGCATTGAGGATCAGAAGAACCTGGCCGAAACCTATAGAAAGTGGCTGGATGTGGTCTCAGCGCAACAACGCAGTGTGATTCACAGAGCGTTGTCGGGCATTGCAGTCATTGTAGCTATCTTGTTGATCGGGATTTTCTTTGATAGTTGGCTAAAACGCCTTCTCAACAAAGTCAGATTGGACTCCCGTCAGGCCGACACTCTCCATGCGGTAATAAGCACCGGTTTGCAGATCATCGCTTTGGGACTGATCTTACTCGTAATTTTTGGTCCGCCAAGCCAGTTGGGGACCATCTTGGGACTCGCAGGCGCCGGGCTTACGGTGGCGCTGAAAGATTTCATCGTTAGCTTCATCGGCTGGTTCGTTCTGATGGGAAGAAATGGGATCCGCTTGGGTGATTGGGTAGAGATTAATGGAGTGACCGGGGAAGTCATTGAGCTAGGAATGTTTCATACAGTATTGCTGGAAACCGGCAACTGGACCGATTCTGGCCATCCGACCGGACGGCGCGTGACCTTCACCAACAGTTTCGCCATCGAGGGTCACTACTTCAATTTTTCCACTTCAGGACAATGGCTTTGGGATGAACTGACACTCGTCCTGGCCTCTAGCCAGAATCCGTATCCGATCGTCGAAGCCATTCAAAAAGCCGTGCTGGAAGCTACCGCAGAGAGCGCCGGTCAAGCGGAAAAGGAATGGCAGAATGCCGCGCATTCCCGGAGTATGCGCGCGCTATCGGCCGCGCCAGCCATCAATGTGAAGCCGGTAAGCGGCGGCGTTGAAATTGCTGTGAGGTATATCACGCGCGCTAACGAGCGTTATCAATTGCGTTCCAAGTTATATCAGGCCGCAATGAATTTAATCAGCAAGAAGGACTCGCTAGCGCCCGTGTCCATCTCCGAAAAGCAAGAGCCAAAGCCCATCTGACTGTGTACCTCGGAGTCCTTGGACGTCGCATCCGGGAAGCTTCAGGGAGACGAATTGGAAGTTAGCCGCCGTCCCGTTGGCAAGATGCTTCCAGAGTCACGCTAGTGCTTTTTCGGAGGTGACGCCGGGATGAGTGTTCATGGCCTGAAAGAAGGTGTGAGGCGTCGCGTTCGAAAAAGCCGTCAGAAGGAAGCCGCTGGTGCGGCGGATGCGGGACTTATGCAAATTGAATGGGGCGAGGAGGGGTTGTAGAAGTTCGGGGGAGTCGTACAGGCTGGTGGAGTTGCAACTGGCGCAACTGTGCGAAGACGAATCAATGGCCGGAGTGACCGGAGGCAGGGAGAGGAAGAAGATGTCTGGGTGTAAGGGAGACACACTTCGGCGAGACGCTCTGAGGGGCGGCGACATTGCGGTGTGTGGGCGAGTGATTTCATGCAGCCGTGGCCAAGAACGGTGGAGAACGGAGTTGGAGTTGTGCGGTTGTGAATCGTTCGACGACGGCCATCGATCCGCCGCACTTGGGATAAACGCCATAGCGGGTGCGATGTAGAAGCGGTGGACGTTTCCGATTCGTTTTTCGGTGGAGTGGTGTGGAGAGCGGCGAAGCATCGTGGCAGCAGAGCGGCGCGCCTTCGGTTGGCGAGGAAGCCGAAGTGGCGGATGCGGACGAAGCCCTTGGGGAGCAGATGAAGTAGGAAGCGGCGCAGGAACTCATCGCGCGAGAGGGTCATCAGTTTCCGCCGATGATGGTCGGCAGAGTCACGCCAGCGAAAGGTAACCTGGCCGTCCGCCAATGCGACCAGGCGATGGTTGGAGATGGCGACGCGGTGAGTATAGCGGCCGAGATACTGCAGGACGTACTCGGGTCCGCCGAAGGGTGGTTTGGAGTAGACGATCCAGTCTTTGCGGAAGAGCGGGCGTAGCCAGGCCGCGAAGAACTTGGGATGGGTGAGCGCTGCGAGTGCTCCGCCCAGGTGCAGTTGGTCGCGCTCGAAGGCAGACTTCAGGCCGGCAATGAACTTGCCGCGAAACACGCGCCGCAGTACATCGATGGGAAGGAAGAAGCGGGGATGAGGTCGAATCCAGCGGGCGTGATCGCGGGAGAGTCCGCCGGCGGGAACGACACAGTGGACATGGGGATGAAGTTGGAGTTTCTGGTTCCAGGTATGGAGCACGCTGAAGAAGCCGATCTCGGCTCCGAGATGGGCGGGAGTGCGTGCCACTTCGAGTAGAGTTTCTGCGCTGGCCCGAAGCAGCAAACCATAGATGAGTTTCTTGTTCTGCAAAGCCAGCGCAGCCAGTTGCGGCGGCAGCGTGAAGACGACGTGGACGTAGGGCGTGGGCAGCAGTTCACGGCGCCGCGCCGCGATCCAGCGCTCACGCTGCACCGGTCTGACACTTCGGGCAGTGCCGATTGCGGCATGAGTTGTAGGAAATGGTGGCACGATGTCCGCAGCCGGTGCACTCATCGATATGGCCGCCGAGAGCGGCGGTGCGACAGCGTGCGATGGCGAGCAGTACCTTGAGATGGGTCCATCGGAGCCAGTGACGGTTGCGCGCGATGAAGTCTGCTCCTGCGCTGCGAATGATGTCGGCCACTTCGAACCGTGGCCGACTCATCTACTCCTCCTGCGGCGACCTGCCTTTCTTCAGCACCAGCGTGTCCAGCGGACTGGGCGTGGCATGCAAGTGCCGTTGCGAGAGGTGGAGATAGCGAGCGGTTTCTTTCAGATCGTGATGGCCTAACAGGATCTGGATGGTGTGCAGGTCGGCGCCGGCTTCGAGCAAGTGGGTGGCGAAGCAATGGCGGAGCACGTGGGGATAGACACGTTTCTTAATCGCGGCGCGGCGGGCGGCCTCAACGCAAGCGTGGTAGGGCGTCTTGTCATCGGTGGGGTGATCCCCGCTGTGCCAGCGGTTGCCGGGAAATAACCAGACGGACTTTTTGCGCAGACGTCGCCAGTGAGCACGGAGCTCTTCGAGCAGAACGGGGCTCTGACGTCGCGGTCTTGGTGACCCTTGCCGTCCTGAATGTGCATGACCATGCGCCGGCTATCGATGTCGCTGACCTTGAGGCGCGTGAGCTCGGTGCGGCGCACGCCGGTGCCGTAGAGGGTCATCAAAATGGTGCGATAGAAGGGAGTCGGCGCAGCCTCGATGAGTTGTGCTATTTCTTCCTGACTGAGAATCGTGGGCAGGCGATAGCGCTTCTTGGGATAGGGAGTTTCGGCAATGCTCCAGGGCCTCTTGAGCGTCTGGATGTAAAAGAAGCGCAGGGCGCAGAGATGGTTGGTCACCGAACCGGGAGTCAGTTTGTGCCGGGTGAAGAGCTGCGCTTGGTACTCGCGGATGTGCTGCGGTCCAAGGCGATCGGGCGAGCGGTGGAAGTGCTGAGCGAAGCGCTCGATCAATCGAATGTAGCGCCCTGTGGTAGCCTTAGAGTAATGACGTCGCTGGAGTTCCTCCAGCATCATTTTACGTAGATGGGTCACAGGGACACCTCCTTGTGACCCACAAATTACCTGAGCCGAGAATCAAGACTGCGGACATCACCCACGCGGCAGCGTCCGCCGCGCCAGCGGCTTCGTTCTCACGGGCAAACCTGAAATTGAGAAAAGAGAGATCCAATTTCCCAATTGCCGACGACTCCCCAATACTCAGCTTCCAGTCCTCAGTCGTAAGTTCACACCTTGCGCGGCTGGTCTACTTTTTCCGCGTGTACCCCTGCCATAGATACTCCAACGCCAGTGGCAGGGTCTGTGCCTTCACGGCACGGTCGCAGTGGCCAGCGTTTTTCGCAAAGACAAACTGGTAAGAATACCCCTTGTCGGCTAGAGCCTTGGCCATGCGCTCGTTGGCGAGAACCCAGTCGTGATAGTTGTCGCGGCTAATAAGAAGATCACGATCGCCTACATCCATCCAGATGCGCAGCGGCTTCTTCGGGCTGTTGGGAATGAGGGTTTCATGGAACTCCCATGCGCCGTGCGGGGTCTCGGCGTTGTACGGCCATTGCTGGTAAACGAAGGTGCCCGAGTAGCTTAGAATACGGTGGTAGAGATCGGTGTGATACCAAGCCATCGCCATGGCGGCTGCTCCGCCTGAGCTGCAACCCGTGGTCGCCCGTCCGTCGGGATCCTTAGTGAGCTTTACGTTGTATCTCTTCTGCACCAGAGGCAGCACTTCCTTCTCCACGAACTCCGCATAAAGCCCGGACATCGTGTCGTATTCCAGTCCCCGCTCGCTGCCCTGGGCGTCGCCACTACCGTTGCCAATCGAGATCGCAATCATCACCGGCACGCGACGCCCGGCGATCAGATTGTCGAGTGCGGCGAACAAACTCGGGTCAGGTCCATCCGCCCCGACGATGAACGGTGCTTCCGTGCCGGGGACGTATTGCTTGGGAACGTACACCGCTACCCGTCGCGTGTAAGGAGCAGGATAGCTATTCACGATCACCTTGTTCGGACCCGCTGGGTCCGGTACGGTGAGAGTGTTGGGCTCGCGCGCGATGCCGGTATAAATCTTGCTGTCTTTGGATTCCATCGTGAATTCAAAGACGTCACCCTTAGGCACTCCTTCGTTCGCAGACATTTCCGGCGCGGCATTGTGGCTGGGGCCAATAATGAAGTTCCCGTCTTCCTTCGGCGAAGGGATGGTTCCGTCCGGTAGTTCCTTCGCTTTTACGTAGCCAGGCGTGCTGAATTGACGAGTTGGCGGCGCCAGGGGTGCGGCGCCCGCAGTCGGTGTTTGGGCTGTTGCCAGATCAAAGCCCGCCGTCAGGCTGATCAAGAACGCAAAACTTAGAAGAAGTCGTGACACTTGGAACCCCCTTGGTTACCGCAATATTAATTTACGCAGCTGTGTGCCCGTAACACGCTTCGAATTGGGCGCTGCTCAGTTAAGCCCATTCAAACCCGTGTCATGAAATCGCGCCGCGCTCTTCAACTTGTCTTCGCGGGAGCTCTGCTCTGCTTCGGAGTAATAAAGGTTTGTGCACAGGCTTCACAGGCACCTCCTAGTCTCCTTATCGAAAACGCCTCGGATCGAGATCCTCCTCCGCCCAACCGCCTGCCCCCAGGCGTTTCCGATCAAGGCTAGCGACAAACCGGAAGCTGATCGAATTCTTCAACACTTGGGCGCGTTTATGGCGATCTACCGTTTCCAGCGTTCCACGCAAATCTCTACCAAGCCGCCACGAGAAGGGCGGTGCTTGAATGAGATAGTATCGCGTCGTGGGTGCCCTAGACTGGCTGCTCGATTCGGACTCGGCGATACGCTGGCAGGCGATGCGCGATCTCACGGCTGCCCACGCCGAGGCACTGAGTCTGGAGCGCGACCGCGTCCCACACGAAGGGCTCGGCGCTGAAATTCTCGGGCGCCAACAACCGGATGGCTCGTGGCGCCGCGACGATGCTCCAGTTTGGAAAACAACACTCTTCACGATGCAGTTGTTGCGCGCGACCGGCATTGACCCTGCCAATCCTGCCGTGAAGTCCGCAGCCGCGCACCTCGAAGCAGGCTTGCGGTGGAACAACCAGGGCGGCCGTTGGGAATTGCGTGCGCTGGAGACTGGTGGGAACACGTTTTTTCAAGGGGAAGTGGAGCCGTCCATCAATGGAGGCGTTCTTGCGTTGGCGGCGTACTTCGGACGCCCGACAGAGACCCTCGCGCGCCGCCTTGTCGACGAGCAACTCGAGGAGGCGGCTGGAATTGCGAGGCGCCGAAGAGCACTCGCTCCTCGTTCCACACGACTATCTGCGTATTGGAGGGGCTGCTCGAATACGAGCGTGCTGTCGGGCCCGCTCCCGAGGTCGTGTCCTCCCGACGGATGGGCGAAGAATACTTGCTACAGCGCGCCCTCTTCCGACGGCTTTCGACCGGCGAGATTGCAAATCCGGAGTTCCTCGTGTTGGCGTTCCCACCTCGCTGCCATTACGACGTACTCCGCGGGCTTGACTATTTCCGGGCTGCCGGACTAGCCCCTGACGCGCGCGTCGGGGATGCAGTGCGCGTCATTGAGAGCAAGCGGCAGGCCGATGGACGATGGCTCCTCGACGCTCGGTACGACGAGGGGATCGCCGCCCCCTCTGGGGAGCGAGTGGGAGAGCCAAGCCGGTGGAACACGCTCCGGGCGCTACGCGTAATCCGCTGGTATGAGCGATCTTGTTTGGAGCAGAAGGGCAAAGGTGGCTGAGGCGCTTCGGCACTGCACTCCCAGATGACGGGCAAACCTGAAGTTAACTTCCCAATTCCCGACAATCTGTTCGAAGGGCGGCGGGAAGCGCCGTGGCGCTCATATTAAACTCAAAAGACGCTATCGTAGGGAGGGATGTGATCGCCTACAATTTCTTTGAAGGCGAAAGATCGTGAACTTGGATGTCGCGAGAACTGCTGGGCGGAATGTCGTCCACAATCGCACATTTTGCACCGAAGCCGGCCAAAAAGCTGCTGGCTTTCCTGATCTCCGAGGCCGCCCGGAGTCCGTTCAGCTGGGGCATGGCCAAATCCAGCACGAACCAGATGCGAAATCGGTCCTCTCCCGAACCTACGAATGTACGTTTTCGTACGGTGTGTACCCGATTGACTGCAACACCCAAATACGTAGTCTGGCGATAGCCTTTCCTCGTCGCCATCCGCCGTCCGCACGCTTTGACCCCGGTCAGCCACCCGCCTAAGGCATGGAGGTC
>QIAI01000306.1 GCA_003224995.1 Acidobacteriota bacterium | reverse complement strand
CGTAATGGACATCGCGGCCGCCCAGCGGGAACTTGGAAAACTCGGCCGGGTCGACCGCGTGCTGCTCAAGGTTCCGGCCGAGTCTTCGCTTGAAGAGTGGCAGAGCAGGATCGGCAAGACCCTGCCCGCCGGAATTCAGATTAAACTCGAGGGCAGCGGAACTGCGGAGAACCGGCGCATGCTGGGCGCGTTCCGCTGGAATCTTAGGATCCTTTCTTACATTGCGCTGGTGGTCGGCACATTCCTCATCTACAACACGATTTCAGTTTCGGTGGTTCGAAGGCGGCCGGAGATTGGAATCGTGCGCGCACTTGGAGCAAGCCGTCGGGCGGTGTTGCTGGCATTCCTGGGCGAGGCGGTTTGCTTTGGTGTTTTGGGAGCACTATTGGCATTGCCTTTGGGGCGGGCAATGGCATCGGGAGCCGTACGTCTATTATCGGCAACCGTGGAATCGCTGTACGTGAGCAGTCGACCGGGCGCGCTGTCCCTTAGCGTTTGGTCGGTTGCACTCGCGTTGGGATCAGGAATCGTCCTTGCCGTTGTTTCCGCACTCTCTCCGGCGAGGGAAGCCTCACTGGTATCGCCGGTCGAAGCGATGGCGCGAGGCCGAAGAGAGTACGTGGCCCGGGTACAGAAAGGGCGAGACCTTCTAATTGCCCTGGCGCTGGGAATCACGGGTGCGCTCGCCTCACGTCTCCCGGCGGTGGCTGGCAAGCCGCTGTTCGGATACCTCTCTGCAATCCTTCTCATTGGTGCTTCGGTGTTTGCGACCCCGGCCTTGGTGGATCTGGTCTCGCGAACCTCATCGAAGCTTCTGGCGCGAGTTTTCGGCGTGGAAGCACTCTTGGCAGCCCGCAGCTTGGCCGGATCTCTACGGCGGACTTCCGTCCTGGTAGGAGCGCTAGCGACCGCAGTGGCCATGATGACTTCGGTGGCCATCATGGTTGGCAGCTTCCGGCAAACGGTTCTCGTTTGGATGAATGATCAACTGCCGGCTGATTTGTATTTACGTCCGGCAGGTGACGATGCTGCCGACCGGCATCCTACGATTGCGCCTGAATTTGCGAATGAATTGCTGCGATTACCCGAGGTCGCCGCGGTCGATCGATATCGCGCCTATGAGATCAGCTATCGCAATTCACCGGTGACGCTGGCGGGCGCTGATCTGCGGGTGATGCGTGACTTTCATGATTCGGACTTTCTCTCCGGTACTGCGCCGAGTATAGTGCTGGCCCAATTGCAGGGTGCAGATACTGCGATCGTGAGTGAGCCCTTCTCCAACAAATACCAGGTTCGTCGTGGGCAGGAGATCAGTCTGCCCATGGGTGCGCGCATCGTGGCACTGCATGTGGTCGATGTTTATTACGATTACGCGAGCGAACGTGGAGTGATCCTCATAAGCCGGGCGACGTTGCTGCGTTATCTTCCAGATCCGGCGCCGTCGAATCTCGCTGTTTAGGCACGAGCCGGGACGGATCTCGACAGGTTGCGTGAGGCAATCGAGAAAGCCGCAGCGGGCAGAAACATTTTGATCTTCTCCAATCGAGATTTGCGCAACGAGGCAATCCGTGTTTTTGATCGTACCTTTGCCATCACCTATGCGCTGAAGCGGTGGCCATCGTAGTTGCGGTCATGGGCATTGCCGGCGCGCTGCTGGCGTTGGTAATCGATCGCCGGCGCGAACTTAGCCTGCTCCGTTTTTTGGGGGCGGCTCGGGGCCAGATATGGAAGATCATTCTGACCGAGGCAGGCTTACTGGGACTGCTCGCCAATATCGCAGGCTTGTGCCTGGGTTTTCTGCTCTCCTTGATTCTGATTTACGTTATCAACAAGCAGTCGTTCGGATGGACCATTCAATTTCATTGGCCGGTAGCTGTCCTGGTTGCTGCGCTGACGGTTGTTTATGCCGCGACCGTGCTGGCTGGCATTTATCCGGCGCGCATTGCGACCCGCTTCAATCCGATCGAGGTCATTCATGAGGAGTAGATGGAGGCTTCCGGCCCTCGTGCTCATGAGTTGACTTGCGTGGGCGCAGTACCGGGTTGCACTGCCCGGGTACCATTACCAGTTTCCACGCGACTACTTTGCTCATCCTGAATTTCAGACCGAATGGTGGTACTACACCGGAAACCTGCAATCGGCGGAGGGCCGCCACTTCGGATTTGAGCTGACATTTTTTCGCGAGGCTTTGGCACGCGATCAGGCGATCGAGTCGGCATGGACCGCCGAGGATCTCTATTTTGCCCACCTGGCTATAAGCGATATCGATGGACGTCAGTTTTATCGCGTGGAGCGCTCCAATCGTGCCGGGCCGCGCATTGCAGGAGTCGATGCTTCCACTGGGACGATCTGGAATGGAAACTGGCAGGTTCGTCTGGATGGTGTGCAAGCTCAATTGACCGCAATCGCCGACGACTTCAGCCTGCAACTTGCACTGGTTTCGAAGAAGCCGCCGGTTATCCACGGAGAGAATGGCGTTAGTCAAAAAGCTGAGGGGCAGGGGCGGGCGTCTCATTACATTTCCTTAACACGATTGTTGACGAGGGGAACGATCGTTCTTCGTGGCAAGCAGTATGAGGTGACCGGCGCATCCTGGATGGATCACGAGTTTTTCACCCATCAACTGGATCCCGATCAGAGTGGATGGGACTGGTTGAGCCTGCAATTTGAGGACGCGTCCGAATTGATGTTATTTCGCATTCGTCGTCGCGATGGATCGGTGGACCCGTTCTCGGCTGGAACCTATGTAGACACATCTGGCAGGAGCGTACATCTGCGCAAGGCAGAGTTTGAGTTGCAACCTGTGCACCAGACCTGGACAAGCAAAGCCTCGGGGGCCGTGTATCCATTGCGTTGGCACATTGCCGTGCCATCTCTTGGAATCGATGGCGAGGTTAGCACGCGACTGCCGAATCAGGAGATCACTGGACGCACACCAAGGATACCAAGCTACTGGGAAGGCGCCATCATTTTTCAGGGCAGTCGTAACCATGGCTCCCAGAGCGGACGAGGGTACCTGGAAATGACGGGCTACGACCATCCCATCGAACTCAGCCGCTGCATTTTTCCGCGCTAAACTCCTCTCCGGACACCAACGGCGAGATGGGCGATGCCCTCTTCATCACTCATCGAGGTGATTTGCATCACTGATTTGGTGTACCAATTGCGGCGATAAAGAGGCTCATCATTGCCGCGTTTCGTACATGGGACGTGGGGATCGGTGGTTGATGGAAGCTTCGGCCAGAGGAGGATCGGGAGCGCTAGTTCACAGGATTCCCTGAAATTTCATTCTGCAATGTTGTTTTTTATAAATTCCTAGTGCGGGACAACGCACCAGCAGGGAACGCCCGGTTTCGAATCGTTTGGCGGAGCCTTTTCAACTCACAGGCCCTTGTCACAGAAGAGAGGTGACAGAAGTCATCCCTCGCTCGAACATGCGGCAACCAGAAACTCAGGTTGCTCTTGACGGGAACTGGTGAGCCGAG
>QIAI01000270.1 GCA_003224995.1 Acidobacteriota bacterium | reverse complement strand
CGTGTTTGGTGGCGGGGGCTTTCCGGGAAGCCTGATCATTCCGGGTCGCGTTTTTTGATTCGCATACAACGGCGGCGGCCAGCAGGAATCCAATCAAACCGAAGGCGACGAGCGCAATCAAGGCGATCATCAGGATGGGCATAGGGTGAGCCTCTGCCCTATTGTGGTGCCGCCGAGAACGGGAACACGGTGACCACAATCACGGCTGGCAGTGACAGGTGGACGTTTTCCCGTTCCGACCACGAGGTCGCGTTGGGCGGGCTTGGGCCTGGCTGCGAAATCCGGAAAAGCTGTTAAATTAGGGAGTTACGGACGTTTGTGGGCAGGAAGAGCCAGTGTGGCGTCCCAGAAATAGCATTAGGAAAATCCTGAGTGAAGAACCGGTCGCCGGAAAACACAAGGTCCCTCCACTCCGCTTCGCTCCGGTCGGGATGACGGATTTGTGCCGCGAGTTTGCGGGTCAGGATGACAGACTTATGCCGCGAATTTGCGGGACAAGACACGAGATGGCTGCAGGCGGAACGAGCAAAGGGTTTAACTTTTCTTGGCAGGAGTAGGAAATGCGTATTGCAGTCGTGGGTTCAGGCTATGTGGGGTTAGTGGCAGGCGCGTGTTTTGCGGACATGGGCCATGACGTGATCCTGGTGGACAATGACCTGCAAAAACTGGCAGCTTTGAAAAGTGGGCAGGTTCCGATTCACGAGCGCTTTTTGCCGGAACTGCTGCAACGGCATCGTG
Organism: Acidobacteriota bacterium; assembly: GCA_003224995.1. GTDB lineage: Bacteria > Acidobacteriota > Terriglobia > Terriglobales > Acidobacteriaceae > Gp1-AA133. Next base: position 2,829 of record QIAI01000270.1, on the reverse strand, counting down.
GTCAGAAGCTGCAATTTTCCGACAATTTGCATGAGGCGGCGCGAGCCAGCGCGGCCATTTTCGTGGCCGTGGGCACGCCGCCCACCAACAGCGGGGACGCAGATCTTTCCTATGTGGAATCGGTGGCACGGGAGATTTCTGGCGCGGTCGATGGCTACAAGATCGTGGTGGAAAAGAGTACGGTGCCGGTTTACACCAGCGAGTGGGTGCGCAAGATTATTTTGCGCAATGGAGCGCCGGCGGATTCTTTCGATGTGGCGTCGAATCCAGAGTTTTTGCGCGAGGGCACGGCGGTTACGGATTTCCTCTTTCCCGATCGCATTGTGGTTGGCGCCGATTCAGAGCGCTGCGCGGGCGTGATGCGAGAGATCTACGCCCCTCTCAGCGAGGGAACCTACTACAAACGGCCGGATGCAATTCCGGGACCGGACCGGGCGCAAATTCCTCCACCACTCATTGTGACCAGCACAAAGAGCGCGGAATTGATCAAGCATGCGTCGAATGCGTTTCTAGCCATGAAGATCTCGTTCATCAACGCGGTCGCCTCGATCTGTGAATCGGTGGGAGCCAACGTACAGCAAGTCTGCAAAGGGATCGGAACGGACTCGCGGATCGGGCCGCGGTTTTTGAGTCCAGGAATCGGCTATGGCGGATCGTGTTTCCCCAAAGACTTGATGGCGTTTCGTTCGGTGGCGCGGGAATGCGGATACGATTTCCGGCTGCTGGATGAAGTGATGCGCATTAACGAAGAGCAGCGGCAGCGTTTTCTGCGCAAGGTGCGCAATGCGCTGTGGACGCTTCGCGGCAAACGGCTGGGTGTGCTGGGTCTGGCATTCAAGGGCGGGACGGATGATATTCGGGAGTCCCCGGCGGTGTTGCTCATTCAATCGCTGGTGCAGGAAGGCTGCACGGTGGCGGCCTACGATCCGGCGGCGATGGATCGAGCGCGCGAGGTACTGGGTGCGAACGTGGAATTTGTCAGCAACGCGTATGAGGCGGCAGCGGGTGCGGACGCGCTCCTGATTCTCACGGAGTGGGAGGAATTCGCGACACTGGATTTGAGCCAACTCAACAGCAAGCTACGCTACCCCATCGTGATCGATGGTCGCAATTTGTATGATCCGGAGATTATGGCGGCCCATGGATTTACCTATTACAGCATAGGACGGGCGCCGGCGTTTCCGGAGGGGCTGCCCACCGGGGATAGCCGGAGAGGCAATCAAACGAAATATGAGTAAGGGACGCGCGTTGGTGACCGGGGGCGCTGGATTCGTCGGCTCACATTTATGCGATGCGCTGCTGGCAGATGGCTATTCCGTGGTGGCCATGGACAATTTGCTGACGGGACGGCTGGCGAATCTGGAGCATTTGCGCAAGGAGCCGCGTTTCGAATTCGTGCAGCAGGATGTTTCGGAGCCCTTCGACAGCGGCACGGTGGAATACGTGTTCCATTTTGCCAGTCCCGCAAGCCCGGTGGATTATGCGGCGCACGGAATTCCGACCTTGAAAGTAGGTTCGCTGGGTACCTTCAATTCGCTGGAAGTGGCGAAGAAGTATGGCGCAGGCTTTTTCCTGGCGTCCACCTCGGAATGCTACGGCGATCCTCTGGAACATCCGCAGAAGGAAACCTATTGGGGCCACGTGAATCCAATCGGGCCGCGATCGGTGTACGACGAGGCGAAACGCTTTGCGGAAGCAACCACCATGGCGTACTTGCGCTACCACAAGGTGAACACGCACATCGTGCGCATCTTCAACACCTATGGACCGCGCATGCAAATTAATGATGGGCGAGTGATTCCCAACTTCATGCGGCAGGCGCTGCGGGGAGAGGGGCTGACGATCTACGGCGACGGCAGCCAAACGCGAAGCTTCTGCTATGTGGAGGATGAGGTGGAGGGAATTCTGCGGCTGTCGCGAGCGGAGGAGCATTTGCCGGTGAACATCGGCAATCCGAATGAGTTCACCATCCTGGAGTGCGCCCAGCGAGTCTTAGCGGTAACAGGATCAAAGAGCCAGCTGCGCTATGAAGGGTTGCCGCAAGATGATCCCAAACAGCGGCGGCCGGACATCAGCAAAGCCAAGCGCTTGCTGGCATGGGAACCGAAAGTCGACCTGGAGAGCGGGTTGCGGAAGTCGCTGGAATATTTCCGGCAGGCGGTGGGAGCGGAAGTGTCTCCGCGCACGTGAGGACGAGCGCAGAACCGAAAAGACTTTAAGGCGCGAAGGGCAGTCCGTCGCGAAGAAGTCGATGCCAAATTAATCTGCCGAGTTGGACGGGGCGGGAGCGCCCGCCGCTTCACTGAACAGGCTATTTCGACCAGGGATCGTTCGAGGAACCCACTTCACTTTCCTGGCCAGATTCGGCGAGCAAGCGAATGAGCGACTGCACGTGGTCGTGATTTTCCGCGGTCTTGAGCACCAGTTTCACCCCCATGCCAAAACCTGGATGCACGGATTGCACCACTCCCTGCACGCGTAATTTCATGTCCTCGGTGCGCACCACGATTTCGACGCTAGTGCCTGCAGGAAAAGGTGTGGGCATCTCGATATAACATCCGCCCGAACTGATATCGCTCAAGCTGCAGCGGTTGGGTACCGGGACGCCAGCACGATAAAGATCGGCACCGAGGCGACAGGTGTGCCGCGACTGAGTGCGACGATTCCCCGGGCCGGCGCGCAAGCGAGCCAAACCGGAATCAGCCTGAGGGGGCGAGCTCGCGGGTGCGGTCTTGACAATCTTTTCAGCGGGACGCGGGACCTGCGGCGCCGTGACGGTCACCGGGGCATTGGCGGTCAACCAATTTCGCAAAACACGGCGAGAGGAAG
>QIAI01000269.1 GCA_003224995.1 Acidobacteriota bacterium | reverse complement strand
GCCATTGGCGCACGGCGCGCGGACATCCGTTTGCAATTTCTGCTTGAGGCCGTGGCCCTCACGCTGGTGGGCGGCACGATCGGCATCCTGGTGGGAGCCACGGTTTCCACTCTGGTGCGAACCTTTGTGCCGTCGATACCCGCGTCATTGTCGTACCTGTGGGTCGCCATCGGATTTACTATTTCCGTGAGCGTGGGTCTTTTCTTCGGCTACTACCCCGCCAATCTCGCTGCAAATCTGGACCCCATTGTCTGCTTGCGATACGAGTAAAGAGCACCGCGTCCACTCGTCGTACGCGATAACATTTTCAACCTACATTCGTCTAAGCAACATCGGCGCTGCCGCGCTCGGGAACCTGCGCTCCACTCGTTAGAATTCTGTGATTACCTCCTCCAAAACGCTGGCCGGGCTCCTGTACGTGGTGATGCTGGCCACCTTCCCGCTCGCGGCCACATCCCACATCTCACGCGGGAACCGAAACTGGAAGACTTCGCGGACATGCAGCCTTCGCCGGCCGTCGCCGGCACGATGCTGAAAGTCGATCAATTCTGGCAGCACGATCCTAAGGACGGCCAGCCGGTCTCGCAGCACACCGAAGCCTACCTGGGCTACACGGACAAGAACCTTTACGTTATTTTCCTCGCGTTCGACAACGCGGTCGGAAATCTTCGCAATCATCTGGTGCGCCGCGAGCAGATCAACGACGAGGATCAAGTCGGGATCTTTCTCGACACCTTCTACGATCATCGTCACTGCGTATTCTTCTTCATCAATCCCGCCGGAGTTCAGCAGGAGGGCACTTACTTCGAAGGCCAGCAGGATATCGACCTCTCCTGGGATACGATCTGGAAGAGTGAAACGCGCGTCCTCAAGCAAGGCTGGATTGGATACATCTCGGTTCCTTTCAAATCTCTGCGCTTTCGTCCCACTCGCGATGTTCAAGACTGGGGCGTGCTGCTGGAACGTGACATCCCGCACAACAACAGCGAGCATTCTTTCTCGCCAAGGAATTCTCAGGATGTGCAGGGTCTGTTGCCTCAGGAAGGGAAGCTCACCGGCTTCGAAAATATTTCTCCGGGTCGCAATTTCCAGCTGATCCCCTACATCTCCGGACGTTCATACCGCAACACCGACCAGCGCGACCCCGTGCACCCAACCTTTGAAGCCAAGGATTTCCAGGCCAAGGCGGGGCTCGACGCCAAAGCGATTATCAAAGACAGCTTTGTGCTCGACGCCACCATCAATCCCGATTTCGCCCAAGTCGAATCTGACGAGCCGCAGATCACCGTGAACCAGCGCTTCGAGGTGCTATTTCCTGAAAAACGCCCGTTCTTCCAGGAAAACTCCGGCTACTTTGCGACGCCCATTAATCTCGTGTTCACCCGTCGCATTGTCGATCCGCTGTATGGCATCCGTCTGACGGGGAAGAAAGGCCCATGGTCCGTCGGTACTCTGTTCGCCGATGATCAATCTCCTGGCGAAAGCGTCGCGCCCAACGATCCTCTTTGGGGGCGGCAGGCGTACTTCGGTATCGTTCGCGTCAGCCGGGAAATCGACAGCAAGGGCAGCAACATCGGTATCCTTTACACCGATCGCGAACTCAATACGGTGCCGAATACCACTTGTCCGACCGATCCCTGTCTCACCCGCACCAATCGAGTGGGCGGGATGGACGCGCACTTCAAATTTAATAAGAACTGGCAACTGGATGCGCAAGCCGTGGGTAGCGAGACCCGCTGGAACGACGGCACCTACCAATCAGGCGCCGGATACTTTGTCTATCTCGAACGCACCAGCCGCAATCTGGAGTTCAATTCCATATTCAAAGACAATGCACCCGGCTTTCAAACTCGCACCGGATTTTTCCAACGTCCCGACATCCGCTGGTTCAGTAACTTTGCGCAGCGTCGTTTTTATGTAGAAGGGAAGCGCTTGCTATGGCACGGCCCCAGCATCCTTACTCGGAATATCTGGGACCACAACGGCCTGCGTATCGAATATTTCACCAACGCCAACTACCGCTGGGTGTTCAACAACCGGAACAATATCGGTATCTACGCCAACTACGGTCACGAGCGCTTGCGTCCCGCCGACTATTCGCAGCTCACAAGTAATGTCGACTTCCCCCACGAGCAGTTGGGATTGTTCTTCAACAGCCAGTATTACAACTGGATGACGTTGAATTTCGAAGCCAACCTCGGTCGCGACACCAACTACGATCCGGTGCAATGTGGCAACACGCTGGGGGACTGCCCCGTGATTGCACTCCCGCCCGTGCCCGGCAAATCCCGCTTCGCAGAAATATCCGCAACCTTTCGTCCCGGTCGCCGCCTTACGGTCGAAAACACCTTCTTCTATTCCGCTCTGCGCGATATCCACACCGACCAGAGTTTCTTCAACAACTATATCGCGCGCACGAAGTGGAATTATCAGTTCACCCGCGCATTTTCTCTGCGTCTGATCGGGCAATACAACAGTACTCTTGCCAACCCTGCATTCACGTCGCTGCAGCATGCCAAGAACTTCAATGCCGACGTGCTCTTCACCTACCTGGTGCATCCCGGAACCGCCATTTACGTCGGCTACAACTCGGACCTTGCGAACATCAATCGCGCACTGATGTCGGAACCGACGGAGTACACCGAGTTGGTGCGATCAAAAACCTTCCTGAATGATGGAAGACAGCTCTTCGTGAAGGTCTCGTACTTGCTCCGTTTTTAAGCAGCAGCTGGCTGAACTGCTGTTTGAGAGAATCAGGCGTGTCCCGCCGATTTCAGCAGACTGCTTAACTTCTGAATATCGTCGGCACTGGTATCACCAAACACCACGTACCGGAGCCCGCCTTGCGCCCAGCTTGCGACGTTAAATGTCTGTTGCTGGCGCGCCTTTGAACTGTCACCGAGGCTGGCGATCGCTGTGGTGTCCGGGAAAATGAAAACCGAGATCTCGTGCTTGCGCACCTGGTAAATCAGATGTGCGCCGGAACTTTGTTCAAGGTATGCGACCCGTCCGCCTAACAAGGTGAACTCGCTATTCTGCAGTTCCGGCAAGTTGAAGGTGAACGGGATCTTTCCCTGAAACCAGGGCTTCACCGTGTGACGGTCGGAAGACAGAACGTCGACCGGATTCGCGCTGCCCAGCGTGGCCACATGCAAATCGGCGAGTTCGCTGTAAAGTTGCTGTTCGCGCAACCCTTGTTTCGCGAAATAATTGTTGATCCCACTCGCCAGAAGCAAGATTGCAAGGGTCGCTGTGGCCAACGTCCATCCCAAATTCCACGACCAGCGGCGCTTTGTGCCAATCTGCTTCTGCACCTTGCTGCGGAATTCGGAACTCGGTCGAAAGCGCGTGCCCGCCGCCTTAACCGAGCGTCTCAACTGAACCCGCGACAGCACATCCGCCGTGCAGTCCGGGCAAGTCCGCAGATGAGCGTCCAGCGTCCGCATCGACTCAGCGGAAAGCTCGCCGTCAAGGTATGTGTCGAGTTGGGATCGCCATTGTTCGCAGGCCATGACTCAATCCTTACTAGGTTCGCTGCAATTTCTGTCGCACGCTTGCCCGAAGCGCCACCCGGGCTCGCGATAGTCGCGACATCACTGTCCCGATTGGAACCGCAATCGTCTCCGCAATTTCCTGGTACGACATTTCTTCCACTTCACAGAGGAGAAGAACTTCGCGGTAGTGTACCGGCAGTTCGTCGATTGCCGATTCCAGCAACGCCTGGTTCGAGCGGTCAATCAGGATCGCCTCCGGCGTTTGCGTGTCCGCGACCGCCAGAATTGGTCCGTCCTCATCATTCTCGAGCGGCACGGTCTGCGTAGCCTTCAGCCCGGTGCGCGAAGTCAGAAACGTATTACGCAGGATGCGGTACATCCATGCCCGGAAATTCGTGCCCTGCTGGTACGAGGAAAAGCCCCGCAAGGCTTTGGCGTAGGTTTCCTGCACCAGGTCCTCGGCTTCGTCGCGGTTCTGCGCCAGCCAATGAGCAAAGTTGTAGAGCTGGTCAAAAAACACGCACACTAGAGTAAACCCACGGGCTGTCGATTTATTCCAACTGGGCGCTAAACTGTGGTTTTTAGGGCTTTGCGGGCTCCCGATAGGGCGGTGCAGGACGGGGAACTAACTTTGCAGGCTTCCTCTGGGGCTAGCGAGGTTCTGAAAGTTGGAAACTGGAAACTCTGAAACGTTGAAACTCTGAAACTTTGAAACTTTGAAACTTTGAAACTCGAAACTCTACTCTCCCTGCGCCCGCTCATAGACCGACCGCACAATGATCGGAGTATTCAGCTTTTTGCTCTCGAGCGTCAGGGTGTCTGCCAGTTGCTTGCCCTCCCCGACAATCTCGTAACTATGCGAGATCTTCTCCCCGTTCGGTCCTTTTTCTTCGGTAACCAGGGTTTCGCGCTCCCAGTGCGCTTTGACCTGGGTCTGAGTGCTGTCCTTCTTCGGCTTTTCCAGCTTGCGACCATCGGTGAAAAGCGATCGCTCATGGCTCTGGGAATCCGCCATATCAATTTCGGGTCCCTTCTGGGTGACCGTCAGTTGATCCGGAGCTTCCACCAGGTCGCGCAATTTCTCTCGCTGCTCCTCCGAGCCTGCGCCTGATCCGCGACCCATCCCAGGTCCGCCACCAGGTCCGCCACGTGGACGGCCCATTCCACCAATTCCCGGGATTCCCACCATCACGCCACCGCCGCCCATTCCACCATGACCTCCCATGGGTCCATTCTGATCACGGTCCTGCATCGCCGAACGCAGCTTTTCCCGAGGATCGTCACTCTGATCGCGATTCAATTTCCAGGTTCCATTCAAGGATTGGGCCTGCGCAGTCTCCGAAGTCGGAGGCTTGGTTGGTTCTGCGGATTGCTTCGCGGCAAAGGCCGCTGCAAACGCGACCATCAGCGCCAAAGCAAAAATAAAGCGCGACCAAAAGATCTGAGCATGCGTCCCGTTCCGGTTCGATGACATGAGCAACTCCCTGAGAGATGTGCCTGGCCTTGACAGAGCCTAGCAATCCGCTCGAGACATGACGAGGTCTCCAAAGCAGAGGATTTCACGAAGTCTCAGCGCGCTGGCTGAATGATCATGGGATGGGCTGAAACTAGCTCGGGATGCCCAGTTCGGAAACCTTTGCAAAAGATTTGTGTAGCGCTGGTGCTGCAGGTTGTGACTCAGGCCACCCCCAAGCGCACATCTCGAGGCGAAACAGAAAATGTGGGCAATGTCGGTGTTCAGGCGGAGGGGAATCTATCAAACGCCGAAGCTTGCGAAGTGGAAACTTGAGACCTACTGCCCGGTGCGTAACTGGGGTGAAATCACCAGCCGGTTCGGAACCTTCTTGGCATCTTTCTGATGCTGGAAGACCAGGTCGAGGCCCTCTTCCGCCGCGGCCGGAGCCTGAGCCAGCAAGTCGGCCAAAGAACGGAATGCTCGGCTGACTTCCTGCGAATCTTGAGTCGCCACCGGCGTGCCCTTGTCGATTGCGGGAGCGATCAACTGATAATTATTGGGCACCTTCCAAACAATCTTGCAGTTGGTCGCCTTCTCGACGTCTTCTTCGCTGAACCCGGGAATCTTTTTGTAACGGTTCATCACCAGACGAAGGTGTTTGCGCCCATTCCCCTCTTCCAGGAAGGTTCGGATGCGGCCCGCGCTCCACAGCGAAACGACGTCGGTTTGTGCCACCATGAGAACGACATTGGACAGATCGGAAAGCAATCGGGTGGTCTCGTCCATGCGCCCGGAGCAATCGACCACCACGTACCGGTAGTGGCTCACCAGCAGGTCGAATAGGCGCGCCAGTTCGGCCGCAGCGGGCGCCGTGGTGTAAGGCTGTTGCGGTCCGGCGAGCAGGTGCAAACCGTCCTTGGTCGAGGTCATCAGACCTTCGAGCAGGGAAGTATCCATGCGATGCAGATTCTGAAGCGCATCCATGACGCTGAACGTTGGGCGCGCATTCAGATGCAGGGCGGCGTGCCCGATCGGCGAGAAATCCACCAGGATGGTCTGCCCATGTTGCTGCTGTAGCGCGACTGCGGTATTGACGGCCAACGTCGTCGCGCCGCTTCCGCCCTTTGCATTGATGACGGTAAATACCCGAGCTTTGCCACTACTTCGAGTCCTGCTGCGAGCGGAAGAGAACCGGCTGAAGGCCTCCATCAAGCCTTCCGTGCCCGTCAAACGATCGACGAACTCGCCTGCGCCGGCGCGCATGACCGCGACAATTGCCATGGGATTGCGCATTTCGCCTACCGCGAAAATAGCGATGTCGCTGGTGGTGGCGCGGATCAATTCAATGGTGTGAATGGCGCGCTGCGGATCGTCGCCGTTTATATCGACTACCACGACTTCAGCGCGATGCGACTGCATCTGGCGCACAATCGGATCGGTCGCGCTCACAGGAAAACCCAGGTTACTGAAAACCACGCGCGCTACATGCGTGCTCTCCAGGCGGTTCTGAAGCGTAGCCAACTGGTCCCGATCTTCAGTCAGAACGGCGACTGCTATGCCATGCATGGCTTGTTGCTCGCTAAAATCTTTCTCCGTTTGCATGGTATTGGGGGACGAACCTCTCAGCCAAGTGACTTTTGTAACCTGCAGCAACCACTCTCAGGCGATTCTACCCGACCTTTTTCTTGGAACGAAAGAAGATAGGCAATTGCGAGGAAAACTCCACATCGTAGTTTCCCGACCTGACACATTCTATGCGAAACGATGGCCGCTTGAAAAGATCCCACAAGCCTTAAAACAGGCTAGGGAAGCGGCAATTGGCGAATGCCCGATCTGGAACTCACAGCGGCCAGACTACGAAGCGATGCGGCGATTCTCCAGCGGAACTTTGGGTGCTTCCTTCTTCGCATGTTCGTGCAAGGAAGAGATTCGCTCAAATGAACTGGTGACTTCGCTGGCCGCAGCCGGCTCCGTCAGATACTCATAGCCCACAAAATGGACCGCCACGCCCAATTTCGTCCCTATCGAAGGCTGCACCACGCGCAAAACCGTCCCCTGGCAGCGTACTCGCATGCTGTCCCCCAGCGTGATGGCTGAGGGCATCACCAGCGTGACTTCGACCTCTTCTCCGGCCGCCAGCGGGTAGTCCGTAAAGAAAAAGCTACCCCGGGCGCTCAAATCCTGGGTAAATCCGCTGGCTTCGTGTTGAGATCCGGACAGCTTCACGGAGACTGGCACGTGGACATTAAAGCGCTGTCCACAACGGCGCTCCACGCGATCTGGGGTGGTATTCATGGTTTCCTCGGTCCGTCGGGAGAAT
>QIAI01000268.1:1053-4624 GCA_003224995.1 Acidobacteriota bacterium | reverse complement strand
AAAGGAATCGTATCGTGCGAAGAACTCGGCGACCTGGTCGCGAAAGCCTGCGTACCCGGGCATGCGCTTGGCATCAAACATCCGCAAGAATCGACCCGAATTGTTAGATTCAAGACTTCCGCGCAACTGGTCCAGCACCCGGACGGCATCGGCCTGCAAGAAGGCTGGATGTGGATTGGTATTTCTCCTGCTATCTCGGCCCGTGTCTTGCGCGTTCAGGCATTCGGCACTCACAAGGAAAAGCATCCAGACGACGGCGTGCCCGGCTTGCCTGCGATGAGCCAGAAACGCACGAAACAGCATGTGGAGTGGACTCGACATCGCCTTCGCTGGGCATTGTAGAAGATTAAGTATGGCACCGCTCAAATCGGCGAATCTCCGCGGTCAGTTCTACAACGAACCCAGTAGTCAGGATGCACAACTCGGGACTCGCGAGTCAGTACACGAGACGCTACAATAATTCCATGGCGCTCGAAGAATACAAACGCAAACGGCGTTTTGAGGACACTCCAGAGCCTCCGGCGAAGGTGGCGACGAAGCCCGGCCATCGATTCGTGGTGCAGATGCACCGTGCCTCCCGCCTGCACTATGACTTTCGGCTCGAGCTCGATGGTGTTTTGCTCTCCTGGGCCGTGCCGAAAGGGCCGTCACTCGATCCCGCGGACAAGCGTCTCGCCATGCAGGTGGAAGATCACCCGGTCTCTTATTTCGATTTCGAAGGCAACATTCCCGAAAATAATTACGGCGCCGGTTCCGTGATGGTATGGGACGTCGGGCAATGGCAGCCGCTTTCGCCGGTTCAGGTCGAAGGCAAGTACGTGCCCGCGAACGACCAGGAAGCGCGAGCCATGATCAAAAAAGGCGACCTCAAGTTTCGCCTCGAAGGCGAACGGCTGAAAGGCGACTTCGCCCTGATCAAGATGCGTGGACGCCGTGCCGGCAGCAAGGGGAATGAATGGTTGCTGATCAAAAAACATGATCAGAACGAAGTCGAAGGGTTCGACATCGATCAGTACGACAGTTCGGTTCTCACCCAGCGCAGCATGGACGAAATTGCCGGGGATAATGCTTCGGCGGAGTGGCGCAGCCGTCCTGCGGGGCGCGGAAAAGTGAAAGCCCCCTGGCTGGCCGACGCCATAGAGAAACTCGATCAGAAAAAAGCGGCAGAGCGAAAATCGGCGTCGTCCACGGCATCGAGCGCCAAAGCAAAACCGAAAAGCAAGAAATCGGCATCCAGTGATGGCCAGCCATCCGCCAAAGCAGAGCCGATCGACATTCGGGCATCCCTCCATGCCGAAAAAAAAACAAAGAAAACGCGCCTGAAGTCCGCCTAGCTAATGGTGCGGTGCTTTCAGACTCTGCAAATTCCAGTACGTCCACTCGGCCGACGACAGCCCGCAAAACTACAGTCCCAGATGCTCCCTTAGAGAAAGCTGTTGCTAAGAGCCTCTCCGCACACGCTCCGCGAAGTTCGTCGGTGCCTTCGGCAGTTCGAGTTCTCCCCAAGGATATTCCTGGAGCCCGTCGCGCTTCCATGCCAGAGGCGGTGCACCCCATGCTCGCCACCTCCATCGAATCTACATTCGACAGCCCGGAGTGGGTATTCGAAATTAAATGGGACGGTTACCGTGCGGTCGCTTTCCTGGAGAACGGCCGGTTGCGCCTGGTCTCGCGCAATCAAAACGACCTGACCGCGCAGTACTCCGACCTGCACGACCTGCCAAAATTCGTGAATGCCAAGAGCGCGGTCCTCGATGGCGAGATCATTGCGCTCGACGAAAATGGGCGCTCCTCTTTCAGCCTGATGCAGCAACGCACCGGCTTCCGCGATCGCAAGCGCCGCCTGGCGCCGCAGCCTGATATTTGTGTTCTTTACTACGCCTTTGATCTGATTTACCTCGATGGGTACGACCTGCATCGGGTCGCGTTGGAAGATCGCAAGCTGGCGCTCGCGTCCTTGCTGACCACGCCGAATGACGTGATTCGCTACTCCGAGCACTTTGTGGGCGAGGGTAAGAAACTCTTCGATGCGGCTCGTCACCAGGGACTGGAAGGCATCCTCGCCAAACAACGGGGTTGTTTTTACGAGGAGCGCCGGAGCCGGGATTGGCTCAAGATCAAAATTCGTCACCGCATCGAAGCCGTTATCGGAGGCTACACCGATCCAGAAGGCAGTCGCGCCCACTTCGGCTCCGTTGTCCTCGGTCTTTACGACGACCAAGGCAGATTGATCCATGTGGGTCAAGCGGGCAGCGGCTTCAACCATCAAACTCTCGCCCACATCTGGAAACTGCTCAAGAATCTCGAAACGAACACCAATCCGTTTCATGGCCCGGTGGACGCGTTACGCAGGGCTCATTGGGTAAAGCCGGAACTGGTGGCGGAGATCGAATTTTCGGAGTGGACCCACATCACCTCGGAAGGAGGCGCTAAGCTCCGCGCACCAGTATTCCTCGGCCTGCGCAACGACAAGGATCCGAAGGAATGCACGTTTGATCAGGAAGGGGCCCTTCGCAGGCCATAAATCTCCGAGCAACAGAGTCCGGTTGCGCCCCGAAGGCGGGACGGAATCTGAGAACGGCTATTTAATGTCCTTGATGGCCAGCATGGTGCCATAGTCTCTCCCCGAAGGCTCGACGGCGCGCGCGATGATGGCGGCAAATCCGTCCTTGTACTCCGGATACTTCGCTACCAGCGCATGGATGGCTGCCAGATTATCCTGATAAGTTTGCGCCGTATTCGCGATGCTGGGGGACTGATATTTGACGACCAGATCCACGTCATTGCCCACGCCCACGGGAAAAATGGTCGTCACTCGAAATACTTTTCCTGCGCCGGAAAGCTCGACCGGGTTCTCATTCGAAGGCATGTCGGGCGGCTGCGCCGATTGCGATTCGTCATATAGCTTGTCGGTTTCCATCGTGCTCATGAAGGGCACGGGCGACAGCAGATCGCGCGCTTTTGCATAGTAGAGCGCGGCGTTGCGATTCTGCCCCTTCTTCTTGAACGCGCGTGCCTGGTCCCGGAACCATGCGCCATCGTGTCCGCCAATCTGCTTGGGACGCGCGTAAAATCCACCAAGCTTCCAGTCGTTGCCCGCCTTTTGAAGAACCAGGGACAACGTGGACGGCGACTTCGCGGCTACATCGAGAATCACCACGCCATATTCACCCGGCGGCAGGTTCGGAATCACGAATACAGCGCTGTTTCCCGTCTGGCCGGACCTCCCAAAGACACCGCACAAAAACTCGGCCCGCGCGATTGGCTCTTTGCCCTCCGCCTTCAAAAGAAATGGCGGCCGTACCGTGGCTTGCGCTCCGGTGAAGTTTTGCTGGCTATCTTTCGCCGCCCCTTCGATACCGGAAAAATCTGCCGCCAGGCTGGGAATGGCATTCTGTCGCATGCTGGCGACGTCCCCTTTGGCGGTGTAATCGAAATACTGGCGCCCCGCTGCATCCAGTGCACTGCGCGTTGCGGCGTCCATTTCGTCCGACGTCAGGCAAGTCTGCCCGCGCGCGTTGCTGCCCGCCAGCGTAACCAGCAAGCACATCCAAAGAAGCTTTTGTTTGCA
>QIAI01000268.1:0-809 GCA_003224995.1 Acidobacteriota bacterium | reverse complement strand
GGCGCAAAAAGGTGGCGTTCGCAAACCCGTAAAGAAGAAGCAGGTGGCGAAGCCCGACGCTGCGATCGTGGCACTGCCCGCCTACACTCCATCCCCTTTGCAGCCTCTTCCCCTGGACCAGGTGCCTGCGGTTGCGCCGCGGGTGCAGTATTCCGGCGGCAAGTTGACCATCGTGGCCCACAACTCCACCTTGTCCGACGTACTGAAAGCGGTAAAGCAGCAGACCGGAGCTGATCTGGACATCCCGCCGAATGCCAGCGAGCGCGTGGTGGCCGATCTGGGACCCGGCCGGGCGCGGGACGTAATCGCCGATTTGCTGAACGGAACGCACTTCAATTACGTGATGGTAGGTTCAGCTTCCGATCCGACAGCTGTGCAGAGCATCGTACTGACAGCTAAATCCGGGGCTGCCGATACTCCTAGCGCTACGGCAGCAGCCAACCGTCCGGGCATGCCCCAACGCTTTCCCGGAGCCAACCCGCTCGCAGCACCGCCGGCCGAGGTGCCGTCCGATGATGCCGCCGACGAGCCGGATCCGCCGGAAGAACAGGCTGAACAAAACGACCAGAATCAGCAGAACCCCAACCAGGCGCCGCCGAAGACGCCGGAACAGTTGCTCCAGGAACTACAGCGCCAGCAGCAACAGCAGCAGAACCAGCCCGGCGGACAACCAGGCATTCTCCCCAATCAGCCCCCCACGGCCACACCGCCTCCAAACAAGCCTGAATAGTTGGCGGATGGCTGATGGCCCCAGAAATAAATGGCATAAGGAAAATCCCGAGTTGAAGAGAACCGGTCGTTTGAAAACA
>QIAI01000267.1:13402-21079 GCA_003224995.1 Acidobacteriota bacterium | reverse complement strand
TCTTCGCATGCGGCTTCGGCCGGGCAAGCTTCCTCGGAACATCCTGCCGCAAGCTAGTAAGCTGCGCATCAAAAATCCTCTCGAATTACTGACATAGAAAAAAGCCCGTTCGTCAATGCCGCAACGCAATCGGCTCCCTTGCGACCCAAGAATAGGATTTTTCAGGACTGAGGAGCGAGCCCATCACGCATGCGCTTTACCGGACTTCAGGCGCAGCTGGGCCCCGGTTGTTTGCCATATCCGCCCAGTCACAAAAGGCATCGATGTCCGGCGGCGAGAGCCGAGACTTAGGATGCAGAACGCGATAGGAACGGGGCGGCATGGCGTTCTCGGAGACCGCGTCGCACACCTCCTGGAGCTGGTTCCGCGTGGGTTGATGCTTATGATTCGCAGCCCAGGTCGAGAAATTCAGATGCTCACGACCCTTCTTCACATCATGCTCGATCAGTAGAGATACAACGGGCAGGCGGCTGTACCAGGGCCACTGTGTCTGGTAGGTATGGCAGTCGCTGCAGGCCCGGCTGATGATGGGGCGCAGATGGTCAGGCACGACGAGTTCTCCGCTGGCGTGTGTAGCGGTGCGCGTGCTAGACCCTGAGAGCGTCAGCGCCAAGGCTGCGAACAGCGCTGGCATTGTAAGTATGGAAATTCTCGTTTTCCACTTCACCGTTTCCCCTATTTCACGACAATCAATTTCATGCGCATGTCGTCGTGTCCGCGACCGCATTTAACCGTGCATTCGACCAGGTATTCGGCCGGGACGTCGGGCGCCTTGAGGTCGTAGTCCTTGGTTCCGTCGTACAGTCGCAGATCCCAGCCCTGATCGCGGAGAGCTCGAATGACGAGGCTATGCGTCGCGCCATCACGGGCCTGTTCCGAACCGCGCTGGGAAGTAATGCGAAGGCGAAGCAGTTCGCCCGGCTTGGCGCGTATGACGGCAGATTTCTCGTGCAAGAGGCGAAACGTGTTGTCGCTGGCCGCGATCAGTTCAATCACGCGAGGGTCCGAGTTGCCCGCGGACGCCCCCGTAGAGACGGCCGCGGCTAACAACAACAGGGCGGAGCAAAAGAACATTCTCATCTAATTGCTCCGCGCGTTCTCCGCCAGGTAATGCATGACTGCATTGGCATCACGCTGGGTGAGATTGGCGCGTACGCGCATGTGAGCCACGACCACGCGGGATTGGCGCTCATTGAGTGCCGGTGGGGTATTGTGGCAGCGGGTGCAATTGGTCTTGTAGACCTCTTCTCCATCGGGGGCTTTGCTTGCCTGAGGAGCGCCGGATAAGCTTCCGACCGAAAGGAGACTGCACATAAAAAGGCACACGAGGAAGCACAAGGATGTTTTCATTTCATCACCTCACAAACCGGTACGAGATTCCAAGGGTCCAGATTCCGTGGTTGTCTGACGAGCCGAACTGTCGTCCGTAGGCCACGCCGGCGCGTACGGAATCGGTAAGCCAATAATTCCAGCCGGTGAAAATGCGGTCGGCATCTCCCTCGGGCATTTCTAATCCGGTGTCGATCAGGACACGGGGACCGAAATACTGCTCGCCGCGCAGCACGGCTTGGGAGCGGCGAAGCCACTTGGAAAACCGAGGATTGGAGAGACGGTAAGCGGCTTCGACCCAGTAACCGTCTCCGGCGGCCTCTGAGATCAGAGCCTCGGAGCGGATATCGAGGGGGATGCTTCGAATGTTCCAGGTAAGATCGGCCCCATAGTTGTTGAACCGTTCCCCGTTGAGGTGGCGGTTGAATGAAAAAGCGGCTTCGAAGCGCGGCTTCGGGAAGAACAAACCTGTGCGGAGTCCGGTTTGTCGCTCGGAGCCCGCAATTTGATTGTTGGCCAGCGCCGAGAAATATGCCGAGTAGGTCAGCTGCGTTGTCCCGCTGAGAGGCACCGCTCCACGCAACATCCCACCGTTACCGGAGTTGTCTCCCACGCCGAAAATTAACGGCGCCTCGGGAAGGTTGCGGATCCAGCGAGCGTCGAGTCTTTCCTTATAGAAATTGAAAGGTGTGGCATAACGGCCCGCGACCAGGGTCAGGTATTTGCCAAGGAAGAGATCGAGTTGCGCGTACTCCACACCTTTTTCGAGAGCGACAGGCTGCCAGCTGCCTTCGGTGTGGACCACCTCGGACTCGGCTTCGAATTCAGTTTCGATCAAGGCATGCCGACCGACAGGCACGAGGATGATAGGAGCCACAACTGGAAGCAGCGCCGCTTCCCTGGTGTCGAAACTGGAGTTCAGCGCGATACCTCCGGTGACAATCGGGGTTTTGCGCCAACGTAAGAGAGCTGGAGACGAACAGTATCAAGAGCAAACGGATTGCACTTCTCAGATTCATGATTAGGGTTGCCTACCTTCGGTCGCTTCCGTGCCGGCCGACTCGTGGGTAACGGGTCCTCTGCCACGGGGAAACGACAAATTCAAACGCACTTCTATTTCGTCAAATTTCTTTTCGGGGGAGACAAGGTGTTACGCCGGGTCGTAGGTAGCAAACCTGCCCATCTTTTTCCCGGTTAGTTTTGTACCTCGGGAGCGAAGAGCCATACGCAAAGAAAGGTCAGGACCTGTTCCGTTGCGTACGCGGATCTCGCTCTCAGCGGGCACATCTTTGCTGAGTCCACTTGTATCGACGCGGTTATTTTTTTCGACGCCGGGTTCTGCGAGGGAGCATCCCACGCGAGGTGGCGACAACCTTGGGGGAAGATGAAAGGGGAAAAATCCAGACCAGTGTGGAGCACTAGTCTCACAGAACCAACGCCACCTTAGCACGACTGCGGCGTGAGCGCCTACCCGATACATGGGAGAATTTTGTAAAAGATTCGTAAGCGCATTGGGGCGAGAGATCGACGAGTATGAATGTGATCTCAACTTAATCGTGAAAAATAGTTTCAGTATTTACTACCAATCGTTCACGCTTACAGATGATGAGCGCAGCGGGGCTTCAGCATTGCTCGCCGAGCGCCAAATCCAGAAAGCGCAGCGGGGCAATTTATCGTTCGGGCGCGGTCAGCGTTTAAGATGGATTGATGCCTACCGATCGCCCCGGCTCTACCTTGCGTCCGGCAAAAAGTAAACGAACGGAAATCCCTGCCGGCCCGAAAGCCGTGATCTCGGTTCGGGGAGCAAATCGCCTGAAATCCGGACACGTCTGGGTTTATCGTTCTGACGTTCTCTCTGCCGGAGATGCTGCTCCAGGAGCAGTGGTCGCGGTAGCTGACGCGCGCGGACGATTCTGGGGCTCGGCCCTATACTCCAGCAGCTCGCAGATTGCTCTGCGCATGATTTCGTCCGGGCCGGTGCGCGATTTTCCCGGGCTGCTGCGCGAACGCGTGCGCAATGCGCTCGCCTACCGGGAGAAGCTGGTTCATGACACGGATGCCTACCGCCTTGTCTTCAGCGAAGCAGACTTTCTGCCTGGACTGATCGTCGATCGCTACAACGACATCCTGTCGCTGCAAATTCTCACTCAGGCTATCGACGCCGAACCAGTGCGGGCCGCCCTGGTGGCCGAACTCTCCGCGCAGTTAAAGCCTGCCGCCATCTCCGAGCGCGTGGACGCTCACATTCGCGAACTGGAGATGTTGCCGGCGCGTGAGTCCGGCCTATTCGTCGGCGAAAAGACGAGCACCATGTTTACGATGAACGGCGTCCGGTTTCATTTTGATATCCGCGAGGGTCAAAAGACCGGCGCTTTTCTGGACCAGCGGGAAAACTATGCGGCTGCGGCGCAGCATGCGCACGGTGAGGCACTGGATGTCTTCTGTTATCAGGGAGCTTTCGCCTTGCACCTTGCAAAGACTTGCAGTCGAGTGACGGGCGTCGACAGCTCTCGACCAGCGCTCGAAGTCGCGGACAGGAATGCGCTTCTGAACCAGCGCGAGATCGCGTGGATGGAGGCCAATGCGTTTGACCTGCTCAAGGACTATTCGGTGGCGCGCCGCCAGTACGACACCATCGTGCTCGATCCCCCAGCCTTTGCAAAAACCCGAAAGAACCTTGAGACCGCGCTGCGGGGGTACAAGGAACTGAATCTTCGAGCGCTCAAGATGCTTCGTACGGGGGGCATCCTCGTGACCTGCTCCTGCTCTTACCACGTCAGCGAAGGTGAATTTCTTGAGGTGGTCACCGATGCGGCCCGGGATGCCCATAGAACGGTTCGCCTGATCGAGAAGCGCACACAGGCGAAGGACCATCCCATCCTGCTTGCCGTGCCGGAAACGAACTACTTAAAGTGTCTCGTACTATCAGTAACATGATGAAATTTAATAGTTTAGCTTGAAATAGTCTATAGTTGACAATAATACGCTCATATTTTATGATCTTGTCGTGCTAATCGCTCATCTATAGCTGAGTGAGAGTGGCACCACTCAATTCCAGATAGGCAATTAGGAGGTTTCGAGTCATGACTGTGATTACGCGTTGGGATCCTTTCCGTGAGTTTTCTACCCTGCAGGACCGCATGAATCGCTTGTTCCGCGAGTCCTACGGACCTGAAGGCCGGGAAGAGTCGCTCACCACCACCAGTTTTGCCCCGCCGGTGGATGTTTATGAAGACGAACACAATGTCAGCTTGAAGATTGAAGTTCCGGGTATCGAGGAGAAGGAAATCGACGTCCGCGAGAACTTCCGGCGAGTTGAGCGCCAATATGGCAGCTTCACCCGCACCTTCACGCTGCCCAGCACGGTGGACGCAGAGAAGGTGTCGGCCAACTACGATAAGGGCATCCTGAAGATCTCGTTGCCCAAAAAGGCCGAAGCCAAGCCGAAGCAAATCAAGGTGAACGTTGGCGGCGACAAGGTGCTGGAGAGCAAGGGCCCAGGCAGAGCGGCGTAAGTCTCACACTTGGGGGCGGCCCGCCTTCGGGCGCCTGGCCTCACTGAATTCGAAGCTCCGGCCGAGTGAAAGCTTGGCATCATGGGAGACGGCCGAGGTGACCGTCTCCCGCTTTTTTTGCGAGCAGGGTCATTCCCATAGGATGGAAGTTGTAGCCGCACGTACGACCACAAGTAGGTGGCAGTGCTGGAGAGTTCTTGAAGTCGTTCCGAGCCTTCGGAACATCATAAGATTGCGAGCTGAGGGAGTTATTTATGGCTATTCGTTGGGACAAATTCACGGTTAAGGCGCAGGAAGCCATCCAGCGCGCCAATGAGATCGCGTCCGAGCACGGCAATCCCGAGCTGCTGCCCGTGCACCTGCTGGCGGCCTTGCTGGAAGATAAGGAAGGCATTGTTCCGCCCATCCTCGAAAAGCTGGGGGTCCGTCCGCAGGCAGTTCTCAATGACGCGTACATGGAAATACAAAGCCTGCCAAAGGTATCGGGCGAGGGCGCTACGCAGGCGACGATGTCGGCTGCGCTTAACCAGCTCATCGAGCGCGCATTCAAGGAAGCGAACAATTTCAAGGACGAGTACGTCTCCACCGAACACTTGCTGCTGGCGACCACCCAAGCCAAGAAGGACTCAGCACAAGCCATTCTTTCCCGCAACGGAGCGAGCTACGACGCCATCTTGAAGGCGCTGACCTCGGTGCGCGGGACCCAGAAGGTGACGGATCAGAATCCCGAAGCCAAGTATCAAGCGCTGGAGCGCTATGCGAGGGATCTCACGGAAGAGGCCAGGCGCGGGAAACTTGATCCGGTGATTGGCCGCGACGAAGAGATCCGGCGCGTGGTGCAGGTGCTGTCTCGCCGCACGAAAAACAATCCTGTCCTGATCGGCGAGCCCGGCGTGGGCAAGACGGCCATCGTGGAAGGCCTGGCTCAGCGCATGGTGGCTGGAGATGTGCCCGAAGTTCTGAAAAACAAACGCGTGGTGGCACTGGACTTGGGTTCGATGCTGGCTGGGGCGAAATATCGCGGCGAATTCGAAGACCGCCTCAAGGCCGTCCTCAAGGAGATTGAAGAGTCTGAGGGCAAAATTGTTCTCTTTATCGACGAATTGCACACCCTGGTTGGCGCAGGAGCTGCTGAAGGCGCGATCGACGCTTCCAACATGTTGAAGCCTGCACTGGCGCGTGGGCAGCTGCGGGCCATCGGCGCCACCACGCTAAACGAGTATCGCAAGTACATCGAAAAAGATGCAGCTCTCGAGCGGCGCTTCCAGCCGGTCTACGTGGGCGAACCCACGGTGGAAGACACGATCGCGATTCTTCGCGGGCTGAAAGAGCGTTACGAAGTGCACCACGGTGTGCGCATCAAAGATTCGGCTATCGTTGCGGCGGCAACACTGTCGCATCGCTACATCACCGACCGCTTCCTGCCGGACAAAGCTATCGATTTGATCGACGAGGCTGCTGCCTCGTTACGCATTCAGATTGACTCCATGCCTACGGAAATCGACCAGCTTGAACGGCGGGCCATGCAGCTCGAAATCGAGAAACAGGCACTGAAAAAGGAGGATGATCCGAACTCGCGCGAACGCCTGGCCGTAATCGACAAGGAGCTCGCCGGGATCCGCGAGAAGTCCAACGCGCTAAAGGCCGCATGGAAGCAGGAGAAAGACCTGATTGCCCGCCAGCGCGATCTGAAAGAAAAACTGGAACAGTTGCGCATCGAAGAGCAAACCGAGGAACGGAAAGGCAACCTGCAGCGGGTGGCGGAAATTCGCTACAGCCTTATTCGGCAGGTTGAAGAAGAGCTGAAGCAGCTCACCCAGCAGCTTGAAAAGACCAGTGCACGCCGCATGCTGAAGGAAGAAGTGGACGAAGAAGATGTGGCGCGGATCGTTTCCAAGTGGACGGAAGTCAAGAAGCTGGTCACGATGGAAGACCGTCTGCGCCAGCGCGTGGTTGGCCAGGACGAAGCCTTGCAGCGCGTGGCCAATGCCATTCGGCGTTCGCGGGCCGGACTGAGCGATCCCAGGCGGCCCATCGGGTCGTTCATTTTCCTTGGACCAACCGGTGTGGGCAAGACCGAATTAGCCCGCGCGCTCGCGGAATTCTTGTTTGATGACGAGCACGCCATGGTGCGCATCGACATGTCGGAGTACATGGAGAAGCACGCGGTGGCACGGCTGATTGGGGCGCCTCCGGGATATGTAGGTTACGAAGAAGGCGGTCAGCTCACCGAACAGATTCGCCGGCGGCCGTATGCCGTGGTGCTCTTCGATGAAATCGAAAAAGCGCACCCCGGCGTGTTCAATATCATGTTGCAGATCATGGATGACGGCCGCCTTACCGATGGGCAGGGACGACAGGTGGACTTCCGCAACACGATTTTGATCATGACTTCGAATATTGGGTCATCGTTCCTGGTGGCAGAGAACTTGCGTACGCCAGAGGACTTTGAGAAGGCGTCGAAAGAAGTGGTCAGCTCGCTCTCCGGATATTTCAAGCCTGAGTTCCTGAACCGCGTGGATGACATCATCGTGTTCCGTCCGCTGGGCAAGGACCAGCTGGTACGGATCGTCGAGCTGCGCCTGGAAGACTTGCGCCGGCAGCTGGCTGAGCGCAAGATCTCGCTCGAGTTGACCGATGCCGCGAAGGAGCTGATCCTGAACGAGGGCTATGATCCAGCTTACGGTGCGCGCCCACTCAAGCGGGCGATTCAGCGGCTGATCCAGGACCCGCTCGCGCTAAAAATTCTTGATGGTGAGGTGCTGCATGGCGATCATGTGATCGTGGATGCTGATAAGCGCTCCGGCAAACTGACGTTTAATGTGAGCGAGCG
>QIAI01000267.1:11075-13396 GCA_003224995.1 Acidobacteriota bacterium | reverse complement strand
GTGGATGCACAGCTATGAAAGGCTAAACAGAGTGCGTCCGTCGCATTTGGCGCTCTGACGAAAGGGCAGGCGCTCCGGACTTGCGTTTGCAGGCAGGCGAGAAGGCGGGTCCTGAGCTCTGGTCGAGACGGAATTCGGGAACTCGCAAGGAGAGAGGAGTTCTGTTCAGGACTTCTTTTTCTTTGACGAGTCCTCAGGCTTGGAAGCCTCTGTCTTGGTTTCCTTCTTTGTTTCCTTCTTTTCATCTTTTTTGGAGTCGCCTGTGCTGGCGGTCGAGTCTCCATTGCCGGCGGAACCTGAGGTTCCGCCGGACTTCTTGGCGTAGTCGGTCACGTACCAACCCGAGCCCTTGAACTGCACGGCCGGGGCAGAGATAACTTGCTCCACTGGGCCGCCGCAGTCCGGACACTTCTTCACATGAGGGTCGGAAAACTTCTGAATCCGCTCAAAGCGATGGTGGCACTTCTTGCACTGGTATTCGTAAAGTGGCATGAAACTCCGGTTGTTCTCTGGAAACTTGCTGGCCGCACGCAGGATAAGCAAGGCGGGCCCGCAACTGTTTAGATTCTAGGGGGATGTTGTGGGTCGCGTCAATTTAGGCAAGTTAGTACTCGGCACTTAGCATCGCTGGGGGTGCTGGGAGACCCTCGACGGAGAACTCGATTCGGATCATCGATCCATGTGCCAGATGTGTGACAGAACTGCTCCTTTTCCCTGAAACCGTGCGCTGCAAGTGCTGAAGGCTGAGTGCCCCAGTGTTATGCTCCCGCTATGGCCACCGAATTCTCCTCCATAACTTTGCCATTGGATCCGGGGCCGGCGCTGTACCTGGTGGCCACGCCGATCGGCAATCTCGAGGACATTACGCTGCGTGCCCTGCGGGTGCTGAAAGGTGTTGACCTCATCGCTTGTGAAGACACTCGCCAGACGCAGAAGCTGCTCAATCACTACGGCATAACGACTCGCACCATCAGCTATCACGAGCACAATGAGATGACCAAAGCGGCTGAGCTGGTCGTCGACCTGGAGGGGGGGGCGAAGATCGCATTGGTCACCGATGCGGGGATGCCTGGGATTTCCGATCCGGGCTTCCGTCTGACCAGTCTCGCCATTCGGCATCAAGTGCCGGTCATCCCGATTCCGGGCGCTTCGGCGTTCCTGGCCGCGCTGGTTGCCAGCGGCCTGCCGACCGACTCATTCCGTTTCAGCGGCTTCCTTCCTGCCAAGCGTGGCGAGCGACGCACGCTGCTTGAAAGCGTGAGCAATTCGCCGCGTACGCAAGTCTTCTACGAGGCCCCTCACCGTGTGCTGGAAGCTTTGCAAGACGTCATCGAGGTGCTGGGGCCGGAGCGTCACGTGGTAGTGGCTCGCGAAGTCACCAAGCTGCACGAGGAATTCCTGCGCGGCCGCGCCGCCGAGATTCTCGAGACCCTGAGGTCTCGCGGCAATGTGAAGGGCGAAATTACCTTGCTGCTCGCAAAAGCGGACGAAACTACGTCGCAGCCTCTCACCGACGCGCGAGCTTCGGTCCGGCAACGGGTCAGCCAGATCATGTCAGAAGAAAAAGTAGACGAAAAAGCCGCCCTGAAAAAAGTGGCGAAAGAATTGGGCGTGTCCAAAAGTGAAGCCTACCGAGAACTGCAACGAAGCAAGTAACACACGGAGTGGCAGCCGCCTCGGCTGTCCAGCTGAGCGAAGCGAGGCTCGATCGTCGCCAATGGAAGCGAGCCTGCCAGTTGGCGAATCCCAAGCCACACAGTCGGCTCGCGACTCAAAACGTGTAGTTCGGCGGCTTGACCCCCTTTACCCGCATGTACACCTCGCACTGCGCGCGATGATGCGCGGTGTGCACGAACATATTCAGGATCATCGCCCGGCCGTCGGGATCGTTGCGCCCCTTCCAGGAAGGAATGTGCCAGGTATGTTTCAGCTGCTCCGGCGTGATGCCCGGCAGAACGCTGATTATATAGTCGAAGGACTGCGCCAGCATCTTTACCGGCGAAGCCTTGTCGGTGGGCGGCAGCTTCGCGGGATTGAACTCAAAGGGCGGCTTCACGCCCGTGATCTCATGGAAGCGGGCCTGTCGCGCTGGCGCGCGACTTGGGCAGACGAGGCGTCTGCCCCTACGCGATCCGGCCGGCAGACGGTCCCTATGCATCAATGCTTATTTCCCGGCCAACTCTTTCTTTACGGCGTCACTTACTACTTTGCCATCTACCCGCATGCCTGCTCCGGCAAAACGCGCCATCACGTTCTTCATGACGGCGCCCATATCTCTCATGCCGGGAGAGTCCATCTCGGCGATAGTTGCCCTCACCCCA
>QIAI01000267.1:3576-11066 GCA_003224995.1 Acidobacteriota bacterium | reverse complement strand
ATTACTTTGATCTCGGCGGCTTCTTTGTCGGCCATGTCCTGGCGGCCACCTTTGGTGAACTGTTCAACGGACTCCTTGCGCTGCTTGATCAGCGTAGTCAGCACCTGCTGGGATTCCTTGTCATCGAGCGGCCCCATTTTGTCCGTCTGCCGTAGAGTCAAGGCGGTCTTTACCATGCGCAGGCAGGACAATCGCGCCTCGTCTTTCGCTTTCATGGCGGCGACCAGGTCTTTCTGAATTTGATCGATCAGGCTCATAGTGCCGCAATTATAGCCGTTGCATCTGTTGGTCGTGGATCTCGAAGGCAGTGCACCGGCCGAACTCCCGAAATGCACCGGCTCGCGATAAACTTAGAATTCATCGCGAAAGCCGGGATGGTTCCTGAGCAACGGTTCGGCCGTGGTGTCCGGATTGTCGCTCAGGTCCCGGGATGAAAATCATCCAAAGGAATTCGGCCTTATGCTGCGCAAGAATCGCATCTTCACTCCTGGACCCACCCCTCTGCTGCCAGCAGCCCAATTCGCGGAAGCATCGTTCACTGCGCACCACCGCACGGCCGACTTCCGCAATCTGTTCACGCGTGTGCTGGCGGACATGAAGGAGTTCATCGGTACACGAAATGATGTGCTCGTGCTCGCCTGCTCGGGCACCGGCGTGATGGAAGCTAGCGTTTCGAACCTCACCTCGCCCGGCGACAAGATTTTGGTCTTGACCGCAGGCAAATTTGGCGAGCGCTGGAGCGGGCTGGGAAAAGCATTCGGCTGCCAGGTGGATACTCTCAGCGTGCCCTACGGGCAGACTTTTTCGTTGGACGAGGTCCGTTCCAGGCTTACGCCTGACATTCGCGCCGTGTACGTGCAGGCGACGGAAAGTTCTACCGGGGTTCGTCATGATGTAAAGGGGATCTCAAAACTCGTGCGCGCCCAGGGCGACGACACCCTGCTGGTCGTCGACGCCATTACCGGGCTCGGCACCACTCATCTCGACGTGGACGGCTGGGGCGTGGACCTCATCATCGGTGGTTCGCAAAAAGCGCTGATGATTCCGCCCGGGCTGGCTTACTGCGCGGTGAGCGAGCGTGCTTGGCAGCGGATGGAAAGCAGCAAGTCTCCGCGGTATTACTTCGATCTGCGCAAAGAGCGAAAGTCCGCCGCAAAAGGCGAAACTGCTTACACCCCCGCCACCTCTCTGTTTGCCGCGCTGGGCGCTGCCCTGGAGTACATTCGCCAGATGGGTAACGGAAATCTCGAAGCGGGTCGTGAAGACTTGGTCAACAATGCCGAACTGGCCGCCGAGATGACGCGAACGGCGGCGCAGGCGCTGGGATTGAAGCTGTTCGCGCCCCAGTCTCCATCGGGTGCCGTTACGGCGATTGAAGCTCCTGCCGGTGTCGATTCGGGAGCGATTGTCAAAGAATTCCGTAACACCTTTAACGCCGTGGTGGCGAATGGCCAGGGAGAAATGAAAGGCCAGCTTTTCCGGATGGCGCACATCGGCTACTACGACTATCTCGATACGATTGGCATTCTGGCGGCCCTGGAGCAGGTGCTCGCGCAGGTCACCGGAAAGCCGGTTGAATTTGGCGCAGGCGTACGCGCCGCGCAGGAAGTGTTTGCACGCCAGCCCGAAACGGCCGGAGCAGTTCGTTAAGCGCAATTCACGTTCGCAGAAAACCCGAATCCATAAAATGAAAATTGTCGTCGCCGAGAAAATCTCTGCCTCCGCCATTGCTCTTTTGCACGAGCCACGGTGGGTAGTCATCACTCCCGATCAGATCGAAGGCAAGCTGAATGCTCATCTGGGCGATGCGGACGCTCTAATTGTCCGCTCCGCGGTGGAGGTGAACGCTGCGCTGCTCGAACACGCGCCCAAATTGCGGGTTGTGGGTCGTGCCGGGGTAGGCGTCGACAATGTTGACCTCGAAGCCGCCACTCGCAAGGGCATCGCCGTAATGAATACTCCCGGTGCAAACGCGGTCGCGGTTGCCGAGCTCACGCTGGGTCTGATGTTGAGTATGGCGCGCTTCGTGCCGCGTGCTGACGCGCTCATGCACGCCGGCAAATGGGAAAAGAAATCTCTGCAGGGAACAGAGCTACGTGGAAAGACGCTGGGCGTGATTGGCCTCGGCAAGATTGGCATGGAAGTGGCTCGCCGCGCCACGGCTTTTGGGATGGAGATCGTGGGGCACGATCCTTTCGTCTCGGCCAGTGTGGCGAAGGCGCAGGGCATTCGCATGTGCAAGTTGGAGGAGATCTATGCCGTTGCGGACTATCTGACCCTGCACGTCGGTCTGACCCCGCAGACCACGGGCATGATCAATGCCGACTCCATCCGGAGAATGAAGAAGGGCATCCGCATTGTGAACTGTGCGCGCGGCGAGTTGGTGGACGAAGGGGCGCTTGCCCAGGCGCTTAAACACGGACACGTCGCCAGCGCCGCACTCGATGTCTTTCAGGAAGAGCCGCTGAAGAACTCGCTCCTCAGCACGCTCGAGAATGTCATTCTCACGCCGCACATTGGCGGCTCGACCCAGGAAGCGCAGGAAGCTGTTGGCTATCAGATCGCGCTGCAAGTGAAGGAATATTTGAAGAGCGGCGTGATTCAGAATGCGGTGAACGTCCCCTCGGTCTCCCACGAAGAGTACGCCGAGATGCAGCCCTACGTTGTGCTTGCGGAGCGTCTGGGTTCATTCGTGGCTCAGGTGAGCGATAGCACGTTGGAAGAAATCTCGCTACGCTATAGCGGGCACATCGCGGAATGGAAAACCGAGTTGATCCGCAACGCCGCCATCAAGGGGATACTGAACCAGGTGCTCGATGAGAAAGCGAACCTGGTGAATGCGGCCTCCCTGGCTTCTTCGCGAGGGCTGCGGGTGCACGAGATGCATAAGCCGAAGAGTTCCACGGGCGGGTCGGGCAGCGTGTTGTCGGTCATGTTAAAAACGCCGGGTCAGGAACATTGCGTGAAGGGGGCCGTGCTGCACGGCCATGCGCCCCGACTGCTTTCGGTGGATGACATCGATGTGGAGGCTCCCCTCGAACGCAACCTGATTTACCTGCGAAACCGCGATGTGCCCGGCGTGATCGGGAAAGTGGGAACGATTCTGGGCGAGCACAAAATCAACATCGCGGATTTTTCCTTGGGGCGACAATCGGTGAATGGCGCGCAGGAGAAGAAGGCTGAGGCGCGCAAGGCGGTCGCCGTGGTGCACATTGACGGGCGCGCTTCAGAAGAAGTTCTGAAGGCGCTGCGTAAAATTCCGGCCATCGAGCAGGCGAAGGCGATTCGGCTGTTTTGAATTGGCGGGATACAGAACTGCGGAAGATTGCTCTGCCGGGCAGACGAGGGCGTAAAACAGCGAGTTTCCCCTGCGTCACCTATGTTGAAGGATCAGGAATTCAGCGCTTCTTTTCGGAGTTTGCGGCTTTCTGCTAACAACGACATCGAATGCATTAAATTCTGCAGGGTAATGATTCCGACCAGGCGCTGGTCTTCGACTACGGGAATGATGCTCAGATTTCGCGAATTCAGCTTGCGAAATGCGGAGGCGAGCGATTCCTGGCGGGTGGACACTTCAAATATCCGGTTCATCACAGACTGTACGTAGCCATTCCCTTCCATGCGCAAGGCGTCGAGGATGTTGCCTTTCGAGATTACGCCCACCATGTCGCCGCCGCGCACCACGGGAAAATCGTCTTGCAGGGTGTGGACGGCTTTGTCGAGCGCATCCTCCAAGGTATCGGCGGGAGAGAGCGTGGCGAAATCGGTGAGCATCACGTCTTCGAGATGCACGGTTTCCAGGACTTTCTGGAATACCGCGGAACGTTCCTCCACCTGCGCTCCGATCAGCAGGAAAAATCCAAGCGTGACCAGCAAGTAGCTGTCCGGATAGCCGCCCTGAAACAGCAGCAGCATGCCGACGACGATCACCAGCGGAGCCAGGGCATGTGCGATCGAAACAGCGCGGCGCGTGGCTTGTACACTGTCCATGCGGCGGGAGAATACGGCTCGCAGAATGTGACCGCCATCCATGGGATATGCCGGAAGAAGATTGAACGCACCGAGGAAAAGGTTCATCCACACCACGCTGCGCAGCAGGTGATTGGAGTGAATTAAGGGCTTGGTCCAAAGGTGGGCTTCGGGGTACCAGCCCAGGACGACGGCTCCCGCGAGGAGCGCAAGAGCGATATTCACCACGGGGCCCGCGATCGCGATACGAATGTCACGTTGCCAAGGCGCCCGTCCCGCATTCTGAGCATTGACCGGTTGCGGGTCATCGAGCAGCGTGATCCCGCCGATAGGAAGCAGAATGATGGCCTTCGCCACCAATCCTTCGCGTCGGGCAACCAAGGCATGCCCCATCTCATGAAGCACGACCGAGCCAAAGACGACCAGGACCAGCGCTAGCACGCGGCTGGGCGTGCTGTTACCCTTCATGGCGGACTCGGCCATCCATACGAACGCCAGCAGGAATACAAAGGTGAAGTGAAGGCGAACTTCTACGCCAAACAGCTTGCCAATCGGAATGGACCAGTTTCTCATCGATTCAAATGTGGTCGTCAGCCCTAAGTCGAAGCACGGCTCACTAGTAAACGGACGACTCTGACTATTCTATAGAGTTAGATTCAATTGCGAGCGGGTTCGTTGCGAATTTGAGATAACGGAAGGGCAGAGCCTCTGAGAGTGATTGCGGGCCAGTACCGAAGCCGTCCCCTGCGTTCCTTGCCAGGCGCGGACATTCGCCCGACCGCCGACCGTTTGCGAGAAACTCTGTTTAACGTGCTGGGCGCGGGAAATCCCGAGGGGCTGCAGGGGTCGATCTGGGCCGATCTCTACGCTGGAACGGGTGCTGTTGGCGTAGAGGCACTGAGTCGCGGGGCTGCAAAGGTCTACTTCGTGGAGTCGCGGCACTCAAGGCCACACGCCTGATCCGCGAAAATCTCAAGTCCTTGCAAATAGAAACGGGCTTTGAGGTGATCCACAGCGAAGTTGCCAGAACTTTGTGTTCGCTCGAAGCGCAGGCGGTTGCGCTCGATTACGTCTTTGTGGACCCGCCGTATCGCCGGGAACAGGATTATGCGGAGACGCTGAAGTTCCTGGGCGAGTCGAAACTATTACGAACTCCGGCGGTGGTCATTGCCGAGCACGGGAAGAAATTCGATCCCGGCGAAGGGGTTGGAAGACTCGTCCGCTACCGTAAGCTGGTGCAGGGCGATGCCGCCCTCAGTTTTTATAAGGAAAATCCTGAGTGAAGAGAACCAGCTTTTTGAAAACACAAGGTCCCTCCACTCCGCTTCGCTCCGGTCGGGATGACAGAGTTATGGCAGGGTCGTGAGGGCAGACTTATGGCGCGAATTTGCGGGACAGGACGTAGAGCACGGGCACAGTTACATCAGGAACTCTTGGGCCCTCCGAACGATCGGATGCTGCAATTCTTCCAACTCGTTCTTCACGCGGTTCAAGCCGTACACGCACTCCTCGAAATTGCGCGACAGGCTCGCGAATAGGGGCGCAACCTTGGCGTATTCGAAAAACTCGAATTTCGACACGATGTAGTAGCTTTCCTTGCCGGCCTTCATCCAGTCGACCAGGCTTTCGAGTCGCTGCCGCCTGAGGCGATATTGGTTCACGCTCTCCGGGAACATGCCCGCAAAGAACAAGGTAAAGTCTCCAATATGCTTGCGCACCTGGCGCTCGCGATCGAAGGAGGGCGCAGGTCCATAGATGGGGTCCGATTCCAGCAGCATCTCTCCCACGTCATTGAGCGGGCGATTCGATGCATCGCGAACTTTGAAGAGCTGCTCGCTGTCACAAAACTCGGTCAGCAACTGTGCCACGTAGGCTACGAGTTGCGGATCGCGGATGCCAATCTCTTCCGCGTAGTGACGTCCTACCAGCTCGTTAAAAAACTGTCGCAACGGATGCGACTCCGGAATCACTGTCATTGGGCCCCTCACCAATCCGCGCTCGGCGCAGATTTCTGTGCTGATGAACTGACTACTTAACCTACCTCGCATTCGCGCGCAAGTAACTTTTGTAAGCCAGTCAAAAATCTGATTACCACTATTTAGAAATGCGAATGCCCGAAGAAAGTTGTACAGGCTATTCTTGGCACTCGCGCATGCTGACTGCTAACAATGCGAATGCGTCTTTTCAATACAATTATCGGCAGGGGGACATTTCCTGTGCCTATCGAGCGTGAAAACATTTCCAGCGGCACGCCCTGGGAACCCGTCGTCGGTTACTGTAGGGCTGTCAAGATCGGACCTTACGTGCATGTAGCGGGGACTACGGCGACCGGGGCTGATGGAAGCATAGTGGGGGTTGGCGATGCCTATGCACAAGCAATGCAGGCGTTGCGAAACATCCAGTCGGCCCTCGAAAAGGCCGGCGCGAGCATGAAGGATGTCGTGCGCACGCGGATGTTCGTGACAGATATCGGGGATTGGGAAAAAATCGGTCGCGCCCATGGAGAATTTTTTCGTGACGTTCGGCCAGCGGCGACCATGGTGGAAGTCAAGCGCCTGATCGACGCCAAGATGCTCGTCGAAATCGAGGCCGATGCCTACATAGGAGAGCAGGGGTCAGGTCGCAGGTCTTAGGTCTCAGGTCTTAGGTCTCGGGTAGGTCGTTGGTATCAGTGGATTGGGTTTTTCCGACGTGCATCGTACAATCCCCTCCCGGGAGATTCCTGCATGGTCATGATGCGCAAACTGGCGCTGCTCACGCTGCTCTTCAGCCTGCCGCTGCTGGGGCAAAAGAAGGACGCAGCTCCTCAGCTCAAGAGCTTCACGGTAATTCGCGCGGGTACTCTCATTGACGGCAAGTCTGATTCCCCGCGCCACGATCAAGTCATTCTGATTCGAGGAAATCGTATTGAGGCAGTGAGCGATGCCGGCAGCGCGAAGATCCCGCCCAACTCAAACGTCATCGACCTGTCCCATGCAACCGTTCTGCCCGGCCTGATCGACTCGCACACCCACATCTTCCTGCAAGGAGAAGACCCAAACGAGGGCGGGTATGACGTCAACATTCTGAAGTATCCGGCGTCGCTGAGGGCCGCGCGCGCCACTGTCTCGGTTCGGCGAGCTCTGGAGCAGGGCTTCACCACCTTGCGCGACGTTGAGACGGAAGGGGCGGGTTACGGCGACATCGGTATCAAAGAGGCGATCGAGGGTGGATACATTCCGGGACCGCGACTGTTTGTGTCGACTCGCGCGATCTCTACCACCGGCGGTTATCCGCTCGAAGGCTACGCTCCTGAGCTGACGATGCCGAAGGGCGCACAACTCATTGACGGGCCCGTCGAAGCCCGCAAGGCCGCGCGGGAACAGCTCGACAACGGGGCGGACTGGATCAAGGTGTACATGACCCATCGCTCCTGGGTGGGGAAGAATGGGGAGCTGGTATCGCAGCCTACGCTAACCTTGGAGGAGCTAAAAGCGATCGTCGATGAAACCCACGGCTGGGGCAAGAAAGTGGCTTGCCAT